>NZ_DLAV01000012.1:0-198352 GCF_002494055.1 Sphingobacterium sp. UBA7038 | reverse complement strand
GCGCTACAATTTGCTTTTGATTCGTTGATCTATGAAGTCCATAAGATCGATTATGATCCTATAAAGGAGATTGAGGAATTCTGGAATCGTTATGCGCTAGAGACTGTTTCTGCTAATATACTGCAACTATTGAGCACGTATCTTGATGGTGGCGCAGGAAAAAATAGGCTCTTGAAAGATGAGGAAATGCAGGAATTTGCAACCGCATTGTATCGGGTGTTGATAGCTTATTGTATCGTCTGTCATCACAATATAGACCTACGTAAAATGCAGCTGTCAGCAGAAGCTAAAAAGCGCATCAAAAAAGAGCTAGAATTGAGCAAAAAGGTCGCTGAGTTTTTCGGTAGGTTATCGAAATAACCACTAACAAACAAATTATGAATACCCTACAATTATTAGCCTTCGTAAGGCTATATATAACCTATATATTTCAAGTACCTGTGAAGCACTACTTAAGCACAGATATAGTACTAAATACGCAAAATTTGCGTAAGAAAATTAGACAAGGAAAAACGTACTTTAAAGATACTTCGATCCTGCTAAAAAAGCGCTGTACGAATGGCGCTCAGAACCTTCTAAAAAAAGCAGATTCTTCGGGCAGCCTTCGGCTTTTGTTTGAGGATCCTTCGACACTGCGTCGTACCAGCGTCGCCTCTTCTTCGGGAACGCTTCGACTGTTGTTCGACTGCGCTTCGGGTGGGAGTCGAAGCGTACTCGAAGCCCTTCCGAAGCCGAGCCGAAACGCTCCCGAGCCTGTCTCGAACATGTCCCGAAGAAGTCTCGAAGCCGAGCCAAAGGTCAGCCGGAGAGGGGAAGAAGTATCACCTTCTTCGGACTTTTGCCTGACCAACTTCGCCCCAGCTTCTGCCTTTCATGCTATTGGCATCGAGTTTTCATCGGGATCTCATCGGGCCACACCGATCAAAACCCTATGCGAACTCGATGAAAGTCCGATGAAATGTAAAAATTCGGCGGGAATTGCTCAAAAGATGGTTGAAGATTTTCAGCAGGTGGGAGAGTCTAGATTGACATATGGAGTAGAATCTGAACGATCTGTTTTATGGTACTTTAAGTCGATCTGTAAGGCTTTGGTGTTGCGAGCTAACACTTTGCTTGGATTGATAGGTCCAGTTGTTCAACGGGCTTTAAAATGCTTTTTATTCTTTGCAGATTATAAGCGTGCCTATCGCATGATTTTGACATGCTTGTTTTTATGTTTAGTTTCTATGTTTAGTTTATCAGCTCAGACGCCCCGCAAGGACAGCGGGGCCGATGGGCCAATGGTGATCCCAAATGGTAAATCATTATATATTGGTGATACTATACCTGATGAATTTTTTGCAAATCAAAACAAGTTTATCGACTGGGTTAGTCAAAAAACGTTTACACGTAATCTAGAGGCAGATCGGGATAAATTGATTATTCTTGATTTTTGGGCTAGTTGGTGTAGACCCTGCCTGGGCTCGCTTATGCATCTGCATGAAATCCTACCCGATCTGGATACAACCAAAATTACGATTGTACCCGTTAATTACGAACCTATAAATAAATTCCAACATTTGATGGACCGATTTAAATGGAACCATCAGACAATCTATGCGGATACTTTTTTAATGCAGTATTTTCCCAAACGTTCTATTCCGCACATGGTATGGATCAAAGATGGGCGGGTAATTGCTAAGCCCTATGCGAAGTATGCCACCGTTGAGAATTTAAAGAATGTGTTGGATGGTGGGATGCCCAAAATGTATAATGCATTGAATGTAAAATTAGCTGATCTGTCAAAGCCACTTTTTATTAATGAAAATGCTCCTGCAACGGTTTTGCATACTAAGAAGTTTTTTAAGATCGGAGGCTATGTGGAAGAGTATGCAAGAAATATTAGTGGTATTGAAGAGCAAAGAGATAGTATCCTTTTTTATGGAATAAACCAAAAGTTGGATTATTTGCTCTATGATATTTTTAAAGATAAGGTTTTCCCGTTTTATACTATAGATAATGGCGTCGTTAAAAATAATCTTACCGCTAGCGATAGAAAATACCTAGTATTGGACACGAAGCAAGCGACAGGATTATCGCCTTATGCCATAGATTCCCTTTATGAGGCTTGGTCACAGGAAAATTTGTTCAGTTACGAGATGCGTATCCCAAAATCCTTGGGAAAGGAAAAGGCATTAGCTCTGCTGCAGCAATATTGGGCCGAATATCTGAAAAAGACCAAAGGTTGGAATGTGCACATCGGGCTGACCCCGCCAATAAGCTATCCGGTCATCCAAGCAAAAAAATCTATTTCGGAAACCAGGAGGTTGTTCAGCCAGCCACTCCAGAAACGTACGGGAGATGAATACCTACAATATGATCCCTCCAAGGAAAAAGATAGTGAACATAAGCTGTCGCTTGTCATAGCTGCTTTGCTTACCAAAACAAATGGATATCAGATCGATGTGGAAAATGCTTTTAACCGGATAGGTTTACTAAAGGACTTTCCTTATGCATATGAATTGCCGCGATGGTATTTCACCAAGACCAAATTAACGTCCGAAGAATTAAATGCCTTCTTGGATGCCTATGGGCTAAAGGTAGAAATCGAGAAAAAGCGTGTACCTGTTTTAGTTATTGGTTATTAGGGAGGTGCTGTGGGAAAATTTTATATTTTTTTATTCCTTGTCGTGTCATCACAGGTAGTGCTGGCACAGACATATTTTGGTCATCTGATAGGTCATCATGGTGAAAGTGTACGGGGCGCTACCATAGCAACTTCTCCTGATCAAAGAAAGCTGAAAACAGATTCGTCCGGTTACTTTTCCTTCGAAAAAAAGAAAAGTGAACAGATCAGGATTACTATGGTGGGCTACGATCCAATGACCATGGCGCTAGGAAAGAGTCTGGATCTAGGAACGATAGAATTAAGTCACGCCGACAATCAATTGGATGAGGTGATCGTAAATACAGGGTATTATAAACTCAATAAGAATATGCTAACAGGCTCTTTTGCGACTGTAGATCAGAAAACGATCACGCGTAATCCCGCAGGTAATATTTTAGACCGCTTGGAAGGTGTGACAAGCGGTCTGCAGTTTGACCGAAGTCTGAGTGTGGGCGAGAATAAATTCCCCAATGCATTGCGGGTGCGGGGCATTAGTTCAATTGAATCTTCTACCGAACCTTTGATAATACTAGATAATTTTCCCTATGAGGGCGATATCAACGCTATCAATCCAAATGATATTGAAAGTGTAACAGTACTGAAAGATGCTGCTGCTGCTGCCATCTGGGGAGCTAAGGCGGGGAATGGTGTTATTGTCCTCACGAGCAAAAAGGGAAACCTCGGTACTCCGCTCAGATTCTCCTTTCAGAGTAATTGGCAGCTTACAAAAAAGCCTGATCTTCACTATAACAAACAGTTTATACCTGCAAAAGATATGATGGAGTTCGAAGAATACTTATATGGAAAAGGAAATTATTACAACATGGAGTCTCTTTATATCCCCGATTATGTTGGTTTGTTGTTTAAACGTGATGCCAAGGAGATCGCAGTAGAAGATTTTGGAACGATAAAAGCGCAAATGCTGCAGCAGGATATCCGGCAGGAAGCCAAAAAGTTGCTGTACCGAAGTGCACTAAGCCAGCGCTATGCAATTCAGGCTAGAGGAGGTGCCGAACGGAGTAGCTACTTTATTTCAGGAAGCTACGACCATAATCCACAATCGATCATAGGCAATGGCGACCAAAGACTGACCTTCAATATCGATCACGATTTAAAAATAGGTAACCGACTAACAGTCAACACTTACTTGCGGTACGTGGCCGATAAGGAGCAGCAGAATGGTTATAGATTACAGCAGCTAACAGCATCGGGCTCCGGGTTGTCACCTTATGTTTTTCTACAAAACACGGACGGCACACCCGCCAGCGTCAATTATCAATTTAACCACGCCTATCGCGACAGAGCCGAAAGCGAAGGGCTATTGGATTGGACATTTAGCCCGCTTGTAGACCGAGACAGGCGCGATATCAGTTCCTTTTCCAAACAGCTCACGCTCGGTGCCGGTTTGAATTATAAAATAGGCAGAGGATTTTCTATTGATGTAAAATATCGTTATCAACATCAGGCAGTAAAACAACAGAACCTATATGATGCTGACAGTTATTTTGTTCGCAATCTGATCAACCAATTTACACAAGTAGATGGTACAAGAGTTATCCCACTTGGTGGAATCAAAGACGGGCAAAACAGCGAGGTCATTGGGCATAATGGCAGGATACAGCTGGATTATACGCGCCAATGGAGTGTTGAACACCAATTGGTCGCGTTGGCAGGAGCAGAGATCAGCCAAAATACATTAAGCCGGGATATCGGTTACCGACTGTATGGTTACCGTGCGGATAATGGAACATCCCTGATGAACCTTGATTACAGCAAGCAGTATACGATGCGGCCAAATGGTGCAAGTGTGATACCGGCTACCCCTTTTGAAGAACGCTTTACCGTGGATCGCTTCATCTCTTATTTTGCCAATGCGACCTATCTGCTGAACAGGACGCATGGACTTAGCGGAAGTGTACGATGGGATGCCTCTAACCTTTTTGGTGTGAAAACTAATCAGCGGGGCGTACCGCTATGGTCTTTGGGTTTATCCGAACAGTTGCTACCCCTGTTAGGGGATCATGCCAATTGGTTGGATAAACTTACACTGCGTACAACCTATGGTTATAGCGGAAACGTTAATAATACGATCAGTGCATATCCATCCATGCGGATCAGTAGTACTAATCTGACGACTGGCTTACCTTATGCAAAGTTGACCAGTGCAGGAAATCCTAATTTGAGGTGGGAAAAACTGGCTACAGTTAATTTGGGCTTGGATTTCTCTGTGCTGCAGCAAAGGGTGTCGGGATCGGTAGATTACTACGTTAAATCGGGCAAAGATCTGATAGGCCCCAATTATTTGGATCCTAGTACAGGTATATCGCCCGAAGGCACGAGTTACTATATTGATAATAGGATCAATTATGCTAACCTCCGTACAAATGGGCTCGACCTCAACCTCTCTGTAAGAGCATTGCAGGGCGTGGTCAAATGGGATATCAATCTTCTTTGGAGCATGACAAAAAATAAAATAACCAAGTATATGGCGAATAGTAATCTTTCTATGGACCAGATGGTGAGCAATGCACAACCACGTGTTGGCTATACCCGAGACGCGCTTTATGCATGGCATTTTAACGGCATTAGCACTGAAAACGGACAACTCATAACGCCTAATGGTGATCAAGAATATGCCAAATATGCTGCAAATGCAACTTTGGACGATATCCTTTTCATGGGCGCCGATTTTCCGCCTTATCAAGGATCTATGCGCCATCATATCGGATACAAAGGTTTTGAATTGAGTGCTAATCTCGAATGGAAAAATGGTTTTTATTTTCGTCGGAATACAATCGACTATTTTAAACTTTTTTATAGTGGAATCGGACACCAGGACTATTTGAAGCGATGGCAAGCTTCGGGTGACGAACTGATGACCACTGTTCCTGCAGTACCTGCTACCGTGGACCTGTATCGCGATGCATTATACACAAATTCGGAATTGATGATTGAAAAAGGTGATTTTATCCGCCTGTCGGATGTGCGGTTATCTTATCAACTGCCAATGGGCAAAAAGGGAAGATTAAATGTTTTCGGCTATGTCCGAAATGTTGGCATCCTCTACAGGGCCAACAAGGTTGGATTGGATCCAGATGCGGTTGCAGCAGCTTATCCCGCTCCCCGGACTTATACAGTTGGTGTACAATTAGAATGGTAAGAAAATGAAAAAATTAATCATACTGGGATTGACTATTGCGTTGACATCAGCATGCAATCCAGATTTTTTAGATATAAAGAGAGATCGTAAGCAGGTGATCCCAGAATCTTTAGATGATTTTAACTTGCTTTTAGGCGATGTAAGCCTTTTTAGCGGAAGCAGTGCTGCTTCGATGCGATCGGCCGCTGCTGAGGAGTTTACGTTAAGTGAAAGTGCTTGGGATCTGCTCACGACCTTTGGTGAAAAGAATGCTTACCGCTGGCAGGATGAAAGATTTATGGGTACTGAATGTCCGGATTGGAATTATGGTTACAAGCGGATTTTGTCGGCTCATATTATCTTGGAAGGGCTTTCCAAAATTGAGCGTACCGCCGCTAATGCAAACGTGTACGATCAAGTTAAAGGAAAGGCATTGTTCCATCGGGCTAATGCCAACTTTCAGCTGGCTAGTGAGTTTGCAGCGCCAATAGGGGATGAGGAACACAAGGCCTATGGCTTGCCCTTACACAAGTCCGCCGATCCACAGGAAGTGTCGATTCGTTCTTCGGTATCGGAGACGTATAATAGTATTCTGGAAGATCTTTTAGCTGCACAGCAATTGCTGGGTGTTGAATCGACTGATTTTTATCAGCCGTCAAAAACTACTGCTTATGCATTGTCGGCTCGTGTATATCTCGCTATGGGACGCTACAATGATGCGTTGGAGGCAGCGAAAACTGTACTCGACGGTGCAGGTAAATTATTGAATTATCAAAACTTTTCGGCAAGTAGCCGTTACTCGTTCCCAAGTAGAGGTGTAGGTAATTCAGAAATTCTTTTCTATGATCAAGGCTATTCAACCGAATCCGTAGCGCCTACCAGAGGACGTATAAATACTGATCTTATAACACACTATGCCGAAAACGATCTTCGAAAAAATTTATTCTTCAAGCTGGAATCGGATGGTTTATATTCTTACAAAGGTTCATATGTAGGGGCGAGTAGTGTATTCACTGGCTTGGCGTTAGATGAAATGTATTTGATTTATGCGGAATGTTTGATCAGAGCAGGACAAGTACAGTTGGGGTTAGATAAGTTAAATGAGTTGTTGGTAACACGTTTTGCAAAGAATACCTACCAAGAATACAAAGATTTGGAAAAAAACGCGGCGTTGGATCTGGTATTGCTAGAGAGACGTAAACAGCTACTGATAAGAGGGCTTCGATGGATTGATCTGAGACGGTTTAATTTTATAGAGAACCGTAATATTCAACTTCATCGTACGTTAGCTGGGAAAATGTATACGCTAATGGCAAAAGACTTGAAATTTACATTTTTGGTGCCCGATAATGTTATTGTTAACTCAAAAGTTATTCAATTTCCGAGATAAATTAATTGGCCTCATATTGTTTAGATATGAGGCCTTTTTTTGAATTTTAATGATTATTTGTAGTTTGTGCGATCTAATTCGGAGACACCCGGAAGGGCTTTAGCAGATGAAACCTGCACTCCGTCTAGATTAAAGTTATTGTCATTTTGTAACTGGATAGTACAACGCTCAGGATGCGGTTCGCTTTCGCATTCACCTCCTTGGCTTGGATCCATCGTTACGGCACCAATGGTGTCGTCATCAGGATTTGTTCCTTGAGTCTGAATTAAATACCAGTTTGTTGCAAACATCGATTTTGCATAACTATAACCTCCATAACCTAATAAAAGTGTCATGGCAAATACGGCCAAGCCGTGTTTTTTAATGGAATTTACTGAATTTTTCATGTTTTTAATTTTTAAGTTTTTTTACTTCATTTTTTAAATTTCTTTTATCCCTTCGATGCGTCGGTTTTCTGTACGTAGCCATCGACAACAGCGCCGGAATACCCTAAGTGTCTTTTGGCAGACGCGCCCTTCATTTGGATCAGCCTTGAATCCAAGTTCCGCTGTTGATCTGGTACACTATTCTCTTTGTAACCTAGGACTGGGTTCTGGTTCCACAGGAACCTCTGTTGTAGCAGCCGATTGTCCCCCTGAGATATTGTTATTAGCACTATGTACTGCAATTGTATTTTTAAAGGTTTGATTTTTAAGGAAGTACAGTTCTAGCCCTAATCCGAGTAGGCTGATGAGTAAAAATCCGATATTTAACCAGAGATGGGCAATCCAGCCGATCTGATGGAAGACCAGGCCGCAGCCACAAGGAAATTTGCCCCATACTTTTAGGACAGCTAAGCCTACATATGCCACAAAAGCTGCCATCAACAGCGAAGACAAGCTAAATGCCCATAACCTTGTCTTTGGTAGGATAAAAAGTAGACCCACCGCAAGCTCAAGTGCTGGCAAGCTATAGGCTAAGAACTCACCCAGCTGATCACTAAATGGCTGCTGTATCATCGCAGACTTGAATAGTTCATAGTTCATAAACTTGTCTAGACTGATCGGGATCCAAAGTGCCATCAGTGTAATGAGGATGATCTGATATATAATCTTTGTCGCTTTCATTGTTTATACTATGTAAGTCTGAAAGCAAAGTAAGGACAACATCACTTCATTCCATGTAGAAGAAATTTTCAAAGAAATCGGCCTTTAAAACGCCATGAGCGATTGGCGAGAATAGAATAGGGGATAAGCGATAGCTATTTTTCTCATGGCACAGATGAAGTTCATAGCGGGCTCAAAATGACCTCATGATAGGTATTCGGCCTTTTCGCCTTCAGGAGGCTATCTCGTAGACCGAGTATAGAAGGGGGATAAACTGGAATCCCCTAAGTTTTTCTAAAAAGGCTTTTTTTAAGGTAATAAAGCAGGTTTTTTTTTGAATTATTTTCTTAGCTCAACGTCTTCAATGTCTTTTTTTATGAAATGTAGCATTTCTTTGAGTTTGTCCTCGACGAGATAGAGGCTTAATATATGTTCAAATTTGTTGAATTTTGTCAGCTGGTTTGCAGTAATATGGTTACCACGATTGGTGACGATATGTTGTGCTACTCCTATGGCAGCATCACTCTTATGCTTGTCCTTAAAAAGACCGACTTTGCTGGAATAATGGAATAGGCAGGTGATTCCTTCTCCTGTGAGTGTCATATGGATTCCGTTAGAAGAAGCAGAGATCTCCTGGCGCGTATCCTTTTCCTCCGATTCTAGTTTCGAGATTTTTTGAAGATAATCTAGTTCAGCTCCGATATATTCATTCATCATTGTCTTGAGATTGGGCTGATCAATATCATAGTTGTTCATGGGGAGGGGGCGGTAGTGTGTGATCTCCTTTTCCAGCAGCAATAGCGAGGATATTTGGTCCGATTTTGAAAGGGGGGCGAGTTTCCGTTCGAGCTGCTCGTGCCACCGGTTGCGTAGGCCGAGATAATTAAAATTGTAACGGATCAATAACTCAATAAAGCGCTTCGCATAGTGCTTGTCACGCTGATCCTGCGCGAGGCTTTCCAGTGCCGAAAGGAAGGTCGCTAGCCATTCACAATGATAAAAAAGTAGCCGCGGCAGCTTATGTTCGTCAAAAAGACTGTGTAGTCCATAGTTGATTTCTAAAAGATATTCTTCGTCCAGTTGCTTGGCGTTTAAATCCATAGATAGCTTAGCAAGTTTTTTGAGACTGCTCTCCTTGAGCAGCTGCTGATCGTATAGGGGGAGCTCTTCCAGTGGATTCATATGTTCTTTAAAATGGTGAATACTCTGCCAGATACCTTCATGAATTTTTGCAACGGTATGATCTGGCTGATAAGATTTGTACCTATATAATTTATCGAAAAGGAGCCTGAATTTGGTGTAGTAGCGTCGAAAAGATTCTTTGGCCATGCCTGATTTTTCATGGCTGATATACAGCTGTTCCGAATCGCGGATCAGGGCTTCGCAAGCGACTATAATGGATTTGTCGTTCGGGATGGAGCTTTCTGTCCCACTATCTTGCAGTATGCCATACGCATGGATTGCGTCTTCCAATTGGTTTAATGATCGGATCATGTTTACTTTTTTTGTTGTTGACTACAGACTGTCTCCAGCTGTAGGGCCGCGCGGCCTCGATCGCTTAGAATATAAAATTGATCAAACTCCTGCTCTTCCATCAGCGCGTGAAAATCGATCGTATCGATGCGGTAGAACGCCGAGATCCATCCGATTTCCAAGGCAAGTTCAAGTCGCTCTCGCCAAAGTGTGATGTTAAAAAAAGCGGCATCATGTGCTAAGCCATCCTGCGAACGATTGTTTTGAGCACCGAGACAAAGCAAGAGCAATTCTAGCAAGGCGTAGTCATCAATCCGCTCGAGCCAAAGTTGCCGATTTTTACCGTGAAGCTGTTGTCGCAGGAGCGAAAGGTCGTAGCGTTGGAGGATGCTTAGAACAGGGTAAGGCGCAAAAGGCCTTAGGGATTTATGGATCAAATCTTGTAGATTAACAATAATAGTGCTTAGAAGATGATAGGGTATTTTCTTATAGTTCTGTTTATGGGTATTGGCAATTTTTAGTTTTGCTAGGAAAATTTCAGGCTCATCATTCGCCTTGCTATTGTTGCAGCTATGACAGCTGAATACAATTTGTCTCGATTCGGGGTGTTTGGAAGCAGGGCGTACATGATCGCGGGTGATCTGACGGCTGGGATCTTGCCGTGAGATGTCCAATGCTGTATTGCAGTAATAGCAAGTCAGACTTGTATTCATCTGCGATGCGTTCGGTTGGATAGAAAGGGGGCTGGATACAGCCTGGTATTTCAATTGCGGCTTTTCGGAGTCAGTTCTCTTGAGCACAGTAAGATTCCGTCCGTTGAGATCAGGCTCCAGATGATCCAGGATGTAAAGAATATTGCTGATGATGGTCTGGATATGCGATACAGAAATATATTTAAACTCCTGTATTTTGTCAAAGCTGGCTTGCAGTATTTCGATAAACTCTTCGGGTTCAAGCCGTGATTTGGCTCTTTGGCAGGTATGGCATACGACAACCCTGATCTTATTGCCGCTTAGTTTCGTCGATGGACGAAATAGGTCATTGCACCGCTGGAGGTTGGTCCAGTTGTTATGGTCACTCAAGTGGCGTTCGCAATAGAAACACTGTTCTATCGAGGAACTATAAAAAGAATGTGCATAGGTTATTCTTAATTTTCTCATCATTTCTTTTGGTCTATAGTCGTATGGCTTTTGTCAAATGGCCTGGATGTAGCTGTTTATCCAATAATTAATTGCGTTATTGTAAAATTATGAAGGTCTTTCGTTGAAGACAAGGTGAAATGTTGGAAAAACAGACGAATGGTAAGTGAGATTGAACTAGAATGTCGCTTTGAGGTTGTTTAAGGCGGTTATTTGTGTCTTATGTAAAAATGAGATTATAGCATGAATGGTGGTGCGTATTTAAATACGCAAGCAAAATAAAGCAGGATTCCGTAAATTTTGACGGAATCCTGCAACGCTATTTTTAATTTTTTATCCGGAAAATTTTTATTTTAGTTTGCCTTAACCGATTAAACTTTATGCAAACTAAAAAACTTATTGAGAAATTTCATTCCGAGATTCAGGTTAACTACATCCCGATTAGGGTTCAGCTATTGTTGGCTGTTTTGTTGGGTAATTTTTTCTGTTCGCCCAACAAATTTCTTGTTTTTGATGCGAGGTATGCAATGCCCAAATTTTATCTCTATTGGTTTCTTTCTTCGCTGATCGTTATGGCTGTGCTTCGTGGGGCACATATTTTTAATCAATATATGGATAGCAGATTATCGTGGCTGACAGATTTTAAGCCTCGTCTGATCAGGCAAATTCTCTACGGACTGCTGTTGCCTGCACTACTTACAGTGGTTTTTGTGATGCTGGTATTTTTTCCTTTCACTGCAAAAGGCTGGGGGGCTATCATACCTTACATGCGGCACGAATTTAGGTTTGTGTTATTGTTTATTAGCATCTTGAACATGTTATTTCTGGTGATATACGTTATGCGATTTGCCCGATTTGTGAAAGATCAATACTTAGAGGCAGAACTTGAGTTGGCTGCTCTCAGGGAGGTAGTTGTAAGTTATGAAACACTGCAAATGAAATTGGAGGATGAGCGGAGTGAGGACCTTTCCGATGCGATCAAGCTTGCTCCTTGTCTTGGGGTGAAATACGGTTATGAAGATAACTATGTCGCACTTGATGGCATTGCCTTTATCAAAAGCTCGGCGAATGATAAAAAGCTCCTGACCTTGACGAGTAATAAGGAATATACACACAACTATAGCCTCGAGACATTGATGAAGGTCCTCGACCATAATCAATATTACCTGATGTACAGACGTTATATCGTTAATCGGAGTATCATCAAAGAATATCGTGCTTTAGACAATGGTATATTAACGATTGAACTAAAGCCATCCTTTGACAAGCAAGAAGATATATTTATCAGCCGTTATCATGCCGCTGACTTTAAGCGTTGGTTTGATAAGAAATAGGCTCGATTTCTATCGCTATGAACATATTGCTTAAAATCGGGATTTCCCATGCGAAAAAGCAATTACTATTTAGCAATTCTATAATTCACGCCAATACCAATTCCTAAAACCCGCACACGATCATAATTTCTCCCCGATTGGAAAGGGATGAGGGAGTACATTTTGTAGTGTGGAAAAAGCGTGACGGCAAACTGTTGGGATAATGGAACCTTTGCGCCTAGTCCAACATGGAAACCTATGCCATGCTGCTTGTCTACATAACTATTTGCGTTCTGCTGGAAGTGTAACATCGGTCCCGCATTTGCGTAGAGATATTTCAAAAATTTTACCCTGGCATCTAAAGGGAATTCCCAAATAGAGAGTTCCGAGGAATATTGCATCCGCTCCACCGATGGATCGACTATTGCCGATGTTGTCGTGATGTTCTGATGGGAATAGCCCACACCTGCACCAAAAGACCATGTTTCATTATAGTGATAGCCTACGCGGAGCAATCCAGCGATATAATTCTTATTGTCGTCGCTACCGGCTCCCATAAGGCTTTTCCGAGGTCCAATAGTACTCTCAGCTAGGGGAGTAATAGAAAGTTCGATGTCATAACTGCCACTATTGTTTTGCTGCGCATATAGGCCGGTTCCTGATAAAGTTAAAACAGAAAGAAATATCCTGGAAAGTAATTTTTTAAGCATATGAATATAGGATTATAGATTTTATAATTGTTTTCTCTTTTTAATTAGCGCTAATACTTACTAGAAATATAAACTTATATGGTGTCAGATTTTCTTTTGTATTTCGTAAAAATAGGTCTTTTCATAATTTATTTTGATACTATACTATTGCAAACGGAAATAATATGCGTAATGCTACAAATTTAATAAATATAAGTTAATAGCTAACCCCGGATGCTAAAAGCTGCAATTTGATCACAAATGATCAGACATTTGCGAGAATAATGTCCCTCAATTAACCAATATATGATAGGCTATTGGAAAATTTATTGGAGCAGTGTAAAAGTTTTCCGCTTGTGTCACCTAAAAATCGAAAAATGAAATGATTGCTGGCCAGCTAAGGTAATATTCTTTGAATTTTAATAAATTAGTAGGATGAGATATTTAATAGTCCTATTGTTAGGCTGGTTTACTTGTTATTCGGTTGCTGCACAAAACCAAGCGAAGGGAAATAGTGCCGGTAAAGATGAAAAGACCTATGTATTGGTGGCCAATAAGATCAATACCGATTTTAATTATAAGTTACTGGATGATTTTGAGCAGTCTTTTTCAGCATTAATCAAAGAAAACAACAGCCGCGAATTAGTATTCAACCCCATAAATGGCAAGTACCATTATTATAAGTTTATCGCCACCTATAAGGCAAGGGGTATCTCACCAGATAGCGATATGGCTAAGCCGGAGCAAACTTTTCACAATATCTTGATCATCAAAACAGATGACCAACAAAAGATCGTAGATGGATACGAGTTTGTGCTGGAATGGAACGAGAAGCCACTATCATATCCCTTATTTCGGATAAAGTCTACAGGGGTGCCTCTGCAGGAAGGTTTATCATTGAAACAGTTGAACCTAAAAAGGGTGACGGACAATTCGGATTTTGATAGCGATGGAAAAATCAAACTGTCGAGCTGGTAACGTTTAAAAAAGTTAAGAATATCTTTAGAACGATCGTATGGAATTGGATAGCCTTTATATTAGTATTCGAGTAGAAAAATCGAGATTGAATGAGTTTTTTGCTTCTAAACCGATTTCCCCGAATCGAGACGATAATTGGTCGCAGTGGTGGGAGAGCCGGCAGATGTACAGCAAAACAACTTTGGAAATTATTCCAAGTTATTCGCAGGCGCGCATTCGTGAAGTCTTCGATAATCTGCTCAAGGATCGATTTTATGGTGCGAAGGAGTATTATGATGAGGAAAAGCAACACTGGACATTCGCCGTACTGAACTTCAGTGAAAACTATCTTGAAATATTGCCGATGCTGGCTCTTTTAAAACAACTGGAGGGCTATGTTTTGGAGGGGTATGCCCTGATTTTTGACTGGATGTGGGGTGGTGACACGGTGATGGCGTATGTTGACTTTACCGCGGGAAGTGCCTTGCTCGAAACGGTTACGGAATCTTATGCGGTCGAACTCAAACGATTTGAAGAAGCTAATCAAGGCTTACAATCGCTGGCGGAAGAGCTGGGGGCTGGCTAACAGCTAGAAGTGGCTTCCTTCATGTGCAAATTATAACCTAATATCACCTTATTTTAACCTCTTTTAGTTAAGCATTGTAATACTAAATTGGCTATGGTATATTTAGTGTCATATTGACATTTATTTAAATCTAAATTGTTATGAAGCCAGTTCAGTTCAAAGTTCCTGCTCCTCAGGATAAATCGATCTATATTCAAGAAGATGTGCTGGATAAGTTTTATCCGCATATGCATCGTCATGAGGAATATCAATTAATCTGGATTAAAGAAGGCATTGGCCAGCTCCTCCTTGACGATAATGTGCATGAATTTCAACCCGGTGACATTTTTCTATTGGGGACAAACCAGGCCCATGTGTTTAAAAGTTTCATTGCAGGTGAAAGTGTGCGGTCTGTCTCCTTATTTTTTAGCGCGAAAGGAGCACTGTCTACCATGGCTACCATGCCCGAACTTCGAAACCTGCTTGATTTTGTGCATAAATGCCAGCGGGGATTTAAGGTTCCGCCGAAACTTCAGGGGCAGGTGTGCTATTATATTGAAATACTGCAAAAGTCCGACTTTCTGGATCAGCTTGTCAATTTTTTTTATTTGTTAAAATCACTCAGCAAAGTATTTACTGAACTGGAGCCCCTTTCGGGTGTACAATTGCCCAAAAGGGAAATCTCCAAACCTTTCCGTATTGAAAAGCTATGTAAATTTTTGGAGGAGCATTTTAAAGAGAATATCAGTTTGGATGAAATCGCTGAAAAAGCAAATCTGACACCGCACGCCTTCTGCCGCTATTTTAAAAACTGTACGGGAAAGACATTCATCGCCTATTTGAATGAACTGCGTATCCGCGAAGCCTGTAAATTATTGGGTTTAGGAAGGCACGATTCGATCTCTTTAATAGCCTACGATGCTGGCTTTAATAGCATCACTAATTTTAACCGTGTTTTCCGGAATATATTAGGGGTACCTCCCAAGATATACGTTCGCAACTACCGGAATTACCTATACGATTAACGGACTTTTTAATCATTTTTGGCTATTTGATCCCATGTGGTAGAAAGTCGCTCAATTTCCTGCGCGATTTCGGCTCTGATTCAATTCCGTCTAACCATAACAGAAATATTTTTACTGTTATGGTTAGACGGAATTGCTGTTTTATGCACTATGCTGCAATCCTACACCTCGCAATAGGCCTCTTTTTCTTTTGTTAAAATGTTAGAATGAGTGGGTAAGATCTGACCGAAAATCGCTACCCCGAAGTACTAATTTTGTTACAGAAAGAAGAACTAATCAATTTTTTAACATGCTGTTACAGCCTTTTTTGCAAAAGGAATCCATTTATCCCAGGGATAGATGTGTCATTGACAGTATGCTAAACTGAACACCTGCTTAACGAAATTATGACTATGTATGAAAATCTTCCAAAAAAATGCTTAACAGGTATTTTTATGTTGCTGCTGTTGGTCTGTCAACAGCTGTATGCGCAACAACAGAGAACGGTCACGGGGATCGTTAAAGATGAAAAAGGTATACCTTTGTCCGATCTGAGTATCTTAGAGAAAGGCATCCGCAATGCCACCAAAACGGATGCGGGCGGTAAATTCAGCCTACCGCTAAAATCGACAAATCCAACCCTGATTTTTAGTTACGTCGGTTATGTGCGGCAAGAGAAACAGCTGCGTACCGGTGAAAATACACTGCAGATCACCATGAAGGAAGATGGAACGGGGCTTGATGAGGTGGTCGTCATGGGCTATCAGGATGTACAGCGGCGGAAGACGACCGGTGCTATTTCTACCGTAAAAGGGAAGGATTTTGAAAATACACCTTATGCCACCTTCGATGCCATGTTGCAGGGACGTGTGGCCGGTCTGACGGTGTTGAGCACTTCGGGCGAACCGGGTACCAATAACATTGTCAATATCCGCGGAACGAGCAACCTCGGGCTAGCAGATAACCAGCTGCAGGCGCCTTTATATGTGATCGACAATATTATCTACGACGTGAGTGATATACAGGCCGCTTATGGGAATGCGAGTCCGTTGCAGGCCATTAATCCCAACGACATCGAATCGGTCGATATCCTAAAAGATGCTTCGGCATCGGCCATTTATGGCGCCCGTGCTGCCAATGGGGTCATTATCATCAAAACCAAACGTCCGGCGCAGGGTAAACCCGAAATACGGATCTCGGCATACAACGGAGTTTCCAGCCGTCCGGCCATGAAGCCCATCACCGTTGGGGCTGCCGAGCGCAGGCTGAAAATGAATCTGCTCTATCAGGGTGGGTCTTATGACTGGTTCAACAATGGGTCCATTAGCCCCATGTTGACCGATAGTTTAAATCCGGCTTTTAACAACAATACCGATTGGCAGGGTCTTTTTCTGCAGTCGGCCAATATCAACAATGTCAATGTGAGTATTGGTGCCACTATGGAGAAATTTTTATACCGTTTCTCGGCACAGCGCTATTATGAGCAAGGCGTAATGATGGGCTTTGAAAATGAAAACCTAACGCCGCGCCTGATGTTACAGGCCAACCCGACGGACAATTTCCAATTTGAAACCAACTTGTTCGCAGGATTTACTAAAGCAAAACATGGTTCGGGTGACGATACGAAATATCCATTTAGTACTTGGGGATTTCCTTCTTCTTTCTATCAGATTACAGACGTAGATGAGCAGATCAATACCGGGCGCTACGATGGCATGATGGACCGCGATAACTCCTTCAGCTTAAATGGAAATTTCGCCGGAACACTCAAAAAGTTTCTGATCAACGGCCTGACCCTGCGCTCGCAGTTCTCGTTTAATGTCAATAACAATACCCGCGATCTCTTTCGTCCCGTATTGCTTACAGGCTACAGAAACTTTGCACAGAACTGGACGAACCAAAATAAGCGCTGGGAATGGGAAACCTATTTTAACTACATAAAGAGCATTCAGAACACCCATAATTTTAGTGCCGTTTTGGGAACCGGTATCGAACGCAATACCTCCAATAATAGTTTAATGTCCGGCTATAACGATAATGGAACTTATGTGAAAACCGTAACCGGTATCCCTTCCGGGCCTGATCTCTATGCGACGACTTCCATCAGCGAGCGCTCACGCGTCTCGGTATTCGGTCGTTTTGGCTATGATTATAAGGACAAATACCTGCTTTCTGCAAGTTACCGGATGGATGCCTCGTCGCGTTACAGCAAGGATAACCGCTGGGGTATTTTCCCGTCCATATCTGCCGGCTGGGTACTTTCGGAAGAGCCTTTTTTCCAGGGAGCCAAAAATGCCATATCCTTTTTCAAAATAAGGGGTAGCTATGGTATTACAGGGCGCGATCCGGGTTCGTACTACGCACGCTATACAGGACTGACTTTTGATGCATCTTATGCAGGATCGGTGCTGGAAAATGGTATTGCTGGTTCGGTACTCTCGTATAACGGTAAGCCGACAGTATCTCCTAATTATGCGGCGGCGGCAACATCACCGACAATCAAATGGGAACGCTCGCCGCAGTTTAATGCCGGATTTGATATGAACCTGCTGCACGACCGGGTTACCGTGACTGCCGATTTTTATGTGCGCGACTCCAAAGAGTTGGTATACAATCTGACCATGCCAGCTACTTCCGGATATAGCACCGTCTCCAACAATTTTATCAGTGTGCGAAACAGTGGAGTTGAAATGACTTTGATCTCCCGAAATATGGCCCCTTCGTCGGCATTCCAGTGGACGACCAATTTCAATATCGCTTACAATAAAAATTATGTCACCAGCCTGCCTGACGGTGGAAAGGAAATACAGGTGGGGGATGTATGGATGCAGCGTGCACTGAATGTAGGCCAGCCTATTTTTCCGTTCAAAGTATGGGATGTGGATGGGGTATATGCAACCGATGCAGACGTACCTGTTGATCCTTTGACAGGAAAAAGACTCACGCATTTTAGGGGGAATTTATATCAGGCTGGCGATCCGCGCCGAAGGGATGTCAATGGGGATTATGTGATCGATTACAACGATAAAATTGATATGGGTAATCCAAATCCTGACCTCGTAGGCGGTTTTATCAATCAGTTCTCCTACAAGAATTTTAGCTTATCCACACTCGTGAGTTTTGTATTTGGACGCTCCTTGTGGAACGGTTACCTGTCGGATAAATTACAGGATGCCGGTTCATCTACCTTGTATAATACCTGGGGTACCAATTCGGCTATTGCAGGCGATTTTAAGCCCAGCGACTTTTGGATGAAAGACGGCGATCAGACCAAATACCCGACTTTGTTTCGCAATACGGTAGACAACTGGCACATCGCCAACAGTACGTTTGTCGAAAATGCCAGTTTTGTACGCCTGAAAAATATTCAGCTGAGCTACACATTCCCGCAGGCCATGATTAAGAAGCTTAAGTTGAAAATGCTCCGCGTTTATGGGGTGGTGGATAATGTGGCTGTCAAGGCCTGGTCTTCTGTGCCGGACCCTGAAGCAGTGGAAGCCAATGGTTATTCAACGGGTAATGGATATCCGATCCCGAAGAAATGGACAATAGGCTTGGATGTTACCTTTTAATCATGTCAGTCCCATCGCATAACGGTGGCTTAAAATTATTTAGAGATGAAAAGAAAAATATTGTTTTTAATGCTGAGTGCTTTCATGTATCTCGCTTCAGGCTGCTCCAAGTTTCTGGACATTGAGCCTGTCAGTTCGGCAACCGACGAGAACTTCTGGAAAACGCAGGAAGATGCCAATAGCGCAACCAACGCCATGTATGCACTGCTGCGCAAGGCCCTCAATCAAGCCAGCGGTATGGCTTACTATGCTTATGGCGATTTGCTAACGGACGAGATTACTTCTTCGACCAATACAGACTTTAATCCAATTGTCAATATGCAGCTCAACACAGCTGTAGCAGCTTCGGAAACTTGGCGGCCCGCGTATCAGCTGCGGCGCTATGATGTCTTTTATCAGGCGATTGATCAGGCCAACCGCGTGATCCAAAAGCTCCCTAAGATGGATGAAATTGCCTTTGACAATGTATCGACCAGGGATTACTATATCGGCGAAGCTTACTTTGTGCGTGCATTTGCCTATTTCTATATGGCGAGGGTATGGGGAACAGTGCCGATTATCACAGAGTCTGTGGTGCCCATCGATGCTGTAAATCTCCCAGCAAGTAAAGAGAGTGATGTGCTGGATCAGAGCCAGGCCGATTTAACTAAAGCTTTGACTTTACTGAAATGGAGCAATATCGACCAAGATGATTTTGCCCTGCGTGCAAATACCGGGGCAGCGCTTGCCCTGCAGGCGCATCTGAGTGCATGGCGCGGTGAATATGCGGACTGCATCGAGGCCGCTAAATCGGTATTGGAAAGCGGCGAGTATTCTTTTGTGGGAAGGGATAGTTTGAACTACCGTAGTATTTATCAGGGAAAATCCAATGAAGGTATTTTTGAAATCTCCCAAAATAGTGAAAACGAAGGCACAAGCTCGGGAATAGGATACTTTTCGCTAGCCGGGCCTTATTTTCGGTCTTTAACAGATCCAATTTTAAGAATCAGTCAGGATTATATTAAAACGCTCTTTAAAGACAGCAACGATAAACGATTTAAAAGTGTGTTTGATATTGCTTATAACAGTAACTATGCGCTGTGCACAAAATATGCGAATGTTAAGTTTTCGAGTAATGCGTCAAATGCCAATGCGATATTTAAAAATAACATCATCATCTTTCGCTATTCCGACATTAAGCTGCTTATGGCAGAGGGATTGGCCGCAACAGGTAAAAATAGCTCCGCAGAAACCATCTTAAATGAAATCCGCACGCAAGCTGGACTGCCTGCCTACACAAACGAGGAACCGCTTATTGAGGCCATCTTTAGTGAAAGAGCGCGCGAACTGTTTCTGGAAGGTCATCGCTATTACGATCTCGTGCGGTTGTATAAACACTTCAATGTCTATAAATTTCCGGAAGGCAAAATGAACCAGGCGCAATTTAATGCGAAGAAATACCTTTGGCCATTTGATCCATCGTTGTTGTCTACCAATCCGTTGCTGAATCAGACACCATACTGGGGAACTGTCAATATGTAAACCACTAAACCTGAAAAAATGAAAACCTTATATCGATTTGCGTTGCTGCTGGCTTTTGGACTGACCGTGATCGGTTGCAAGAAAGCAGCTTATCTGACGGATGACGGCCTCCATACAGCCGAAGTCAATCTGTCTACTTACGACTATCTGGCGGCTCATCCCAATGGGATGTTTGATACCCTGCTGCTGGTGATTGACCATTTTAAACTCAAAGACGAAATCAACAAGGCGAAAACCTTTTGGGCGCCTTCGGATTATTCGGTCAACCGTTATTATAAACAGAAGGCAGACTCTGTAAAGTATGTGGACGAAAATGCACAGTATTCTTTTGACCAGTTTCTCAACGAAATCCCTGTAGATTCGGTCAGGGCATACATCTACAACGATGCCCCTTACAATTTGGAAACGGCCAGCACAGCGTATACGACGATCAGCAATGCGGCCAATGTGGGTGGATTTTTCTATCATAAGCAAAAGCAGCCCAAAGCAGCCTGGTCCTCACAGCCCGTTTATTACCTGTACTACGTGAAAGTGCGTGGCGAGGCCGATCAGATCAGTCCAGACGGTATTGTGACGGTCAAAGAAGATGATCAGGCGGATATGCGAGTATATTGTCAGACAACCGGGATAAAAATGGCTTCAGGAACAACGCTGAATGTATTGGCCAATACACATACGTTTATCGGCGATTTTGTGCCGCGGATCCTCACGGGGCCTAAAATTGTAGAAACTGGTGCTACACTGACTTTTACCTACGACCTGAGCATTAAATACGATGCCGCCGGTTATACTGGCACCACAGTAGACGTTTTGCTTCCGCGTTTAGCACGCTTTTATGGCGTAGAGAGTGGGGCAATATCCGCATTGGTAGGCAAGGACATCACCTATTATGCCGTGCAGCCTGATGGTAACTTAAATGCAAACAGTACCGCGAACGCACCAGGACACTGGTTCGATGCCAAAGGGCAGACCTGTTCGTGGGGTGCCGATGCACGCATTGTATCTGAGCTGGCAACCTCAACGATGACCTTTAATATACTGCAATATCCAGGGCAAACAACGGTGGGTAGTACCTATACGGTACGACAATCCCTCGTGTACAAGTCGAAAACAAAGGGTGATTTGAATGCTGTTTTTGTATTCAACATTAAGATCAAATAAATTATGAAACTAGCTGGATGGATTCCGCGGCAGTGCTGAATCAACCGGATGGTTTCGTCACACATGAAAAAATAAAACAGATGAAAAAACGAAGTTTTATAATCGGCTTAGCAGGTTTATCCCTCGGGCTATTGGATTCCTGCAAGAGTGACCAAATAGGTTATTTAAGTGATAATTTACGCTATAATGTGGAGAATCTGCAAGTCAACCAGGGGACGGTGGTGTACACGGATGCCATTGTTGCCAATGGAAGCACAACCCCGCTGACCGTCAATCTGGTTGCGGTACGGAACAAGGAAACCGGCGAGCTCTCAACAGAATTTTCAAAAGAACATGAAATATCGACCTACCTTGCTGAAGTCACCTGGCGGGATACAACCCTGGAGCTGTTGAAGGCCAAAATCGGCAAGGCGAAATATCCGCCGATGATGGTCAATGCGACCGGTGGCCGCGTGGGTTTTACACAGGCTACGCAATTTGTGACGCCGGGGCAGTACACCATCGATGTGGAGGTGAGCAATATCGCCGGACAGAAAAAATTTAAGAACATCCTCGATTTTAATGTTATCGGTGCCAAGAAGGAAGATATTTTATTTAAGTCGTGCACGAGTTCGGACTACGGTGCCGAATCCAATTTTCTACCGTATACAGACTATGAGATTGTTGTAGAACATCAGGCGGAAGGAGAAAACAAAATTATATATCAATGGGAAGATAAAAACGGCAAGCCCTTCAATCCTAAAAAAGGCGAGGTCATCAAGCGTGGCGACCGGCCGACATTCAAAAATTGGTCGCCTTACTATCCGGAGGAAGTTACCGATACGGGTTTGGTGTATCGCTATCCAGATGTTTCGGGGCTGGTGTATCCGATCATGAACGGTACTTATGTAGGTACAGAATTTTGGTCGGGCGATCCCATTTCTTATTACCGTATTGTCGGTACGGCGACTACGCTGGGACGTAATCTTAACCCGGTATCGACCATCAAATTCTACCGAAGTGGTACCTATACCGTTCGCTTCCGTTTTTTGACTGTCACACATAGCTGATCTCTACCTATTAAAAGCGCAAATGATGAAAAGTATAGTATTGCATAAAGTTCTGCTGACACTGGTTTCAGCACTTGTATTCCTTTCGCAGGGATGCAGCAAAAAAGTGGAACTTCCTGTAGAGGAAGAGGTCACCACGCCGCCCGTAACTGTGGGGACAGACTCTTTGAAAATTTATAAGCCCAAGGAATTTGAAGGGATGGATTATAACGATAAAGGGAGCAAATGGTCCTATTCGCGCAGCCGTCAGTCGGAGCATTTTATCGTGTTCTGGGGGGCAAGCTATGGGAAGAATGATCCCAATTCGGACGCTGTACCCGAAGAATACCGCGTCGATATTGATGATCTTTTGGCCAAGGCCGAACAGTTTTACGCATTGAACGTCGGCACGCTGAAGTTTGCAGAACGTAAAGTAAACCGTTCCAATCTGGATAAATACAAAATGATGATTTTTGTTCATTATACGACAGAATGGATGGCGTATGGTGGTGGTTACGACGATACGATCGGGGCATTGTGGGTTAATCCGGCCACCTGTAAGCCGGTGGGTGCAGTGATTGCCCACGAGATCGGGCATAGTTTTCAATATCAGGTATTTGCTGATTTAAAAGGTGGACATGGATTTCGTTACGGCTACGGCGGAACGAGCGGCAACGGGTTCTGGGAGCAGACCGCGCAATGGCAGGCCTACCAAACCTATCCCGCACAGGCATTTTCGGGCTCCGATTTTCCCGTCTATACCGAAAATTATCATCGCCATATTCATCACGAGAAATATCGTTATGCCAGCTATTTCATCCACTGGTATTGGACCAGTAAACATGGGATCGATATGATTGGCCGCATCTGGCGCGAAGCGTTAAAACCTGAAGATCCGGTGCAGGCCTATATGCGTATAACGGGTATCGATGTGAAACAGTTCAACAATGAAATCTATGATGCGGCGACCCACTTTGTGACCTGGGACCTGAACAGCATCAGGGATTATGGAAAGAATTATATCGGTAAGCTGACGACCAAATTTACGCGGCAATCCAACGGTAGTCTTCGCGTTGCCTATGATCGTTGTCCGGGTACTACGGGTTATAATGTGATTCCGCTCGAAGTTCCAGCTGCAGGAACTAAGGTTTCGGTAGCTTTTAAAGGCCTACCAAATGCTGCTGGATTCAATCAGGTGGATGCCAGCCGTGCCGGATGGCGCTATGGCTATGTGGCTTTGTTGAAAGATGGCACGCGGGTATATGGTGACAGGGCGGAGGGCACGGAGAATACGGTAGCGTTTACTGTTCCGGCCAATTGCGCAAACCTCTGGTTTGTTGTCACAGGTGCCCCATCTGTTTACCAGCCACATGCCTGGGATGATGACGACAGCAATGATGAGCAGTGGCCTTACGAAATCAAGATTCAGGGTACAACGGCTACAGGATACAATGAGGTGAGCAGTCAGCCCAAAGATATCGCATTGAATTATGACCTGAGCTTCCCGGCAGATGCCACGGGGTATTCGGGTACGCAGGTAAGCGTCAATGCCGCTCAGCTAGGGGAGGCTTTGGCCATATCTTCGGCAGACCTGGCGGGTTTGATGAGCAGCGGAAAAATTAAGTTCTATGCCGTGGAGCCGAATGGAAGTTTAAATCCCAACAATACGGCCACCGGGTACGGGCATTGGTTTACGCCTGCAGGGGCTGTCACCAACTGGGGCACCAGTGCGGGCTTGTTTTCAGAATTTAACGCCAGTACGATAACGTTCTCCATCGGTCAGTATCCGGGGGCTTTGGCCACTGGAAAGAAATACACCATCAAGCAGGCACTGGTGTATACGTACGAAGGAACGAAAACCGTGCAGGCGACGTTCACATTTAATGTGAATATCAAATAAGAGTATGTTAAAACCACAAGATGAGGTGGTGGTTCATATGTTTATGTTTAGTTTAAGCCACGTCGGGAGATGTGGCTTTTTTAACTGTTGACTTTTTCATTTTCCTAAGTCCAAATACGGTCATCATTGCATTTTCCATGCTGTTTATTCCGAAAAGGGTAATAAGTTTGCGGAGGAGATAAGGAAGGAGTTCTAACGACCTTAATGCGACAACTCAGTAGAAAAAGGCTCCTTGAATCTGATGATCGGAAGTGTAGAGAATTTTGTAAATTAACCGCTATGAAGTATAATCATTTGTTTCCAACCGAGGGTGGACAAAATTTAATTATCCAAGTCATTTGATTTATATTATCTTTATTATATCTCGTCATCGGAAAATATCGGCGAAGCGTTAATTTTTTTTAATTGGATTTTTGCAGATGATAATAAAGTAGTTTATTGCAGTTACACTATTGACACTGTTATCCAGATTGATCCGGAGATTGTTGAAGAACAACAAGAAATTAATCAGATAATAGTAAACTAGCGATAGGAAAATAGCTGCTACTGATCGGGAATGGTCTGACTAAATATGTTAAAATATATACTTATAGCTCTCCTATTTTTATGCTCTTGTGCCAGAAATAAGAATAGACAACGCATTGATTCAAGGATAATTCATGAAATAGCTCATGATGACAGAACGACACCTTCAAGATTTGATTTTGATTTTTTTGTTCGATGCAAAAACGACAAGGTCACTGTGCTAAACGAACCCGCTCTGTGGGAAATTCATCGTGAAAATCCGAAAAAATGGTCTTATGAAAAATTTTTGGATTTAGCTTTGAACCAAGAGATAGAGGTAGATGATACGCGTATTTTAAGTAGCGCTGATTGCTTTTTATTGGATTCAAAAGTAGCTAATTACTATAAAAGTCATAGTTTAGAAGATTTTCTACTTGAATACTTCATCAAGGAAAATAGTAGTTGGAGACTTAAAGATGGATATGCTAAATCACAGCTGATGTCTATAAGTTACTATTGCTTTATCAATAATAAATTTTTGCAGTTTGATGATTATATAGGGATTTATAGCCTTGTTGAGCCAAATGAATTGTTTTTGAAATAAAAGATAATAATATTTAGGTATTTCACGGCTTTGAACAATAAGGTGCTGGAGAATTTAATCAGAAATTCCGCTCACTAGGATGCAGCGCCCTATCGCGAAGAGCTATCATCCTTGTTTCCGGGTTGCAGTCATAGAGAAGTTCTTTTTCTATAGTATCGGAGAGAACGTTGTTATGCAGCAGAACTTCTATGATATCTTTTCTGTGGAGTGCACAATTCATTTTGCTATACAGAATTTCAAGGGAATTTTTACAGGATTTGGTGTTGTTTTTTTTGAAAATAGCTGTGTATATCCCTGCCAATCGCTCAATTTCGTGTTCATTTTTTGCCTTTTCGGCGATTTCGGTCAGTAGCTTCGAGTCGCCACGTCTGTAATTAGAAATCAGCAATTCTAAATAGTCAATCGGATTTTTGGCTGTTTGTATTTTCTCGAGAGCAAAGTCTCTAATGGCTTTGCTTTTTAGATGTTTTAGTGCATTAAGGGCATTTTTAGCTATGCTGTTTTTGCCTGTTCCCTTTTGTTTAGCAAAGTCTAAAATGATTTGGCTATCATAAGGAAATTTGTGAAAGTCAAAAATATCCAAAAGGCGTTCAATATTTCCCTGGTCCGTTTCTTTCAAAAGATGCTTTGCAATGGTGTTTATCTCTTCTTCTGTTAGCTTTCTCATTCTTGCAAAAGAAATCCGGGCTTTGCTATTTAACACTTCATCAATGATGTCTTTGTATTTTTGGGGTTTTGTCCGCTGTGTTTTCTGGTTTATTTCTGTTCGCTGTATGTTGTCAAGGTAAAATCGAATGAACTTATTGGTTTGGGCTTTCTTTTTAAGTTCTTCAGCAACCTGTATGCTTTGGTTTTCTGCTTGAAAATGCCGAATGATGCCATCGTCTTGCCAATCGTCAGGGTGTTGTTCAATGTGTTTTCCAAATTTCTCGGCTACGTAAAATAAGCCGTTTAGTCCATCAAGTTCTAGTGTTTCATGAGCGCCGACCCAATCAGCGCCGACGATCGGATTGTTTAAAAACCGGTCATAAATAGCTTGTTTTGCCTCGGTGTCATTTTGCTGCGCGTAAAGTTTTGCCAGGGCAAACAAATGTGTCAGATTCCAGGTGTCATCCTGTTCTTTTGCCAAGCCCTGCAAAACGGCTTTACGGATTTTGTCTTTTTGTTTTGAAATAGAAATAATCTCAAAAATATAAGTTGCCCGGTCACCTTCAGACTGTCCGTCATAGGCGAAAATGTTTAATGCGCCTTGTATAATTTGATTTGAAAAGTCAATTTCAGGATGCTCTTTTACAATCAGATATGCTTCACCTGTTCCGCGTTTCAGTACATGTAGAAAATGTCGTTTTAGGATTCTTAAATCGGGCATAATCGAAAGAGTGTCGTTTCAACAGGCTTAAGGATTATGGATAAGCGGATCACCGATTATTCTCTTCAGCGATGATTTCGTCGATCTCATTACATATCCGCTGTATCGGTTTTGTAAAATAGTGCTGTGCGAGCTGCACCTTTTTTTCTTTACCATCTTCATTTCGATAACGGGCGTGAAGCGATACGCTCACGGTGATGAGGCCGTACTGCTTGAGTTTATGGATTGTAAATCCCTGTAGGCTTTCCAGCGGAACAGTCACCTCTTTGCCTAAAAGTCCCTTGCGGACGCGCATTTCCCTTCTGTCCATGTCAATGATAAAATAGGCTCTAAGCAGGGAAATCATCAAGATTACGACAACTCCCAGCATCCACCATTTGAAAGGGGATTCCGGCATTTTGATGAACCCAACTAGGGTCATAATAGAAAATATAGCAACCAAAGGAACATAGGTTCCTAATTGGGGTTTCATTTTGTACTCGTTTCCGTTTCTGTCGAAGTTATTCATGTGCTTATCGCTAATTTTGCCATATCAATCGTCCAATCTGCTGAAGCGGTTAGGATCGCCAACTGGTATATTATATTATCAACTATGGAGAATATAATTATTTGTTGGTGAATTGAGCTAGATCTTCAGTAATGGTTACAATTTTTATTTCCAAGTAAATAAAGTTATATATTTGCTTCAGTAAAAAAAAGGCCAAAAAAAACACTTCATTCTTTAATTCTGGATCATTTAATGTGAGTATGATTTCTGAGAGAGGAACAAGTATGAAAGTAATTTATAGTAGACTAGCTTAACAAAATATGAAAAGAGGTGTGCGAATTGTATCGTTTGGGTTTTTATTATTAATCATTGAATATATCATTTGTGTACTTTTATTTTATATTGAGCCTTATTTTAGGCATGATAGTCAACTAAACCTTGAGTATGCAATAAGAGGAGCTAATGAGGTGAATTGTTTGTTGAGTATTTTCTCCGATTTTTCATTGTAATTGAAAAGTTTTAAAA
The DNA here is from genome assembly GCF_002494055.1 of Sphingobacterium sp. UBA7038. Lineage (NCBI taxonomy): Bacteria > Pseudomonadati > Bacteroidota > Sphingobacteriia > Sphingobacteriales > Sphingobacteriaceae > Sphingobacterium > Sphingobacterium sp. UBA7038. The sequence goes on along the minus strand of NZ_DLAV01000012.1, from coordinate 170,280 downwards.
AACACGTGACTACATGACTACAAAATAAAAGGACAAAGCGCTTTGTATTAAGTCACATATGTAGATATATTTTAATCACAAAAAACAATTTCTTAACTACGTTGTTTTAATGCTACTAAGGTCTATAATATATGAAATTAGATATGTACAAAAACAAGATCAACTACATTATATATGTGTTTTCTTATTGTTAATGTATAGAATTTAAAAGCATCCTAAGCTGAAATGAGAAATCTATTCGTGTCATTTCAAATCAATCAGCAAGAATGAATTTATAAATTAAAAACACTCATATTATGTCACTATTTGATAATTTAAAACTTACAGCAGAGCTTATTAAAGCAAATTTATCCGAAGGAATTGAAGATGGTTACGATCATTCTACCACTTCGGCAGGTAGAAAAGGATTGCGTTCGGGTCGTGTTTCAGAGCTTACCGCTATGGCAGATTTGAAACCAGGAGGTGCAGACAACCTGCGTAAAATCATGGAAATTGCCAACGGAAACCTGAAAGGAGCAACCAAAGTAGGTACGCTTCACGATTTGAGAATTGTATTGTTCGATGATGATAAAAAAATTCTTTTCTGTACCGCTTATGACGGCGATTGGGATGCTTATATCAACGACTTCGCTACAAAAATTCCACAGTTGATGGACATTATTTTTGGGAATATCGAAGGCTGGCCGGGTATCAAAGATCCTACGATTAAAGATTTTATTTTAAGCAAACAAATCACGGCTACAGGTTGGTATGTGGGGGTTCCGCACTTAACGGTGAATGATATTCGCAGAAACGACAAAATCATCACTGGTCTAAATAAAGCTATTGACGACGCGAACAAAATTGAAAAATAACCCTACTAAATAGATTCATTATGGCAATAGATTTCTTAAAAAGAATTTTCAATAGGGATAAAGTCAATATAGCATTAGAAGAAATTCAGGCTTTGGTACTCCGAAGCAGACCAATTCCTTATTACGGTACAGTGGCTCTTTTGGAGATTAAAGATGCGACTAACGCAAAACAGACGTTGAAAAACCTAATTCCTTTGGTGAATTCAGCAGAAAATTGGGATCAAAATGACGGCTCTTCGGTTTCTATTACCTTCACCTATAAAGGATTGGAGAAAATTGGCCTTCCCAAAGATTCTTTGGATTCTTTTCCTGAATCTTTCAAGGAAGGAATGGCTAAAAGGGCTGGTTTTTTAAATGATATCGGGGTTAATGATCCTAAAAATTGGGAGAGGGATTTCAAAAATGCCAACATCCATATTGCGGCAGCTATTATTGCCAATAACAAAACCGATTGGAAGGCAAAATTTGAAGAGTTTAAATCCAAATTACACGATAGTTCTGGCGTTCAGGTTTTAATTAGTCACGATTTTGGGGCGACCGAAGAAGTGAAAAATGTCTTTGGATTCCGCGATGGCATCAGCAATCCCGAAATTGAAGGCAGTGGTATTGATGTTCCTCCAGGTTTTGATAGACCCTTGAAAGCTGGCGAATTTGTCTTGGGCTACCCTGGCGAAGGCGACATTACGAAACCGTATCCGCAACCCGATGTTTTGGGCAAGAACAGCTCGTTTATGATTTTTAGAAAATACCAAAGTCAAGTTGCCGATTTCAATAAATACATTCAAGAAAATACCAATTCTGCCGAAGAGGGCGAACTTTTGGCTGCGAAAATGGTGGGACGTTGGCGAAGTGGTGCTCCGCTGGTTTTGTCGGCGGATAAAGACGATAAAGAGCTTGGTGAGGATATGAACAAGAACAATCATTTCTCTTTCAAAGGGGATGAAGATGGTAAAAAATGTCCTTTCAGTTCGCATATCCGAAGAATGAATCCTAGAGATTCCAAATCATTTGTGTTGGAAGATGAGCGTCTGCACCGCATTATTCGACGTAGTGTGACTTTTGGGGACATTGTTCCACCAGAAGTTACCAAGGATGATGGCAAAGAGCGGGGTCAATATTTCATGGGTATCAGTGCTGATGCGATGGGAACGCTTGAATTTTTGCAAAAACAATGGGCAAATGATGGGAATTCTCAGAATTTGGGAACCGAAAAAGACCCAATGATTGGCGTTCAGGATAAAGAGGGATTGTTTACGATGCCTGCCGATCCATTGGTGAAAAGATACCGTGGTTTGCAAACGTTCAACTTAGTAAAAGGTGGTGAATATTGTTTTATTCCGAGTATTTCCGCTCTAAAATGGATCAGTGAATTGTAACAGCTAAAAATGTAAGCATGAGCGAAAATGTAAAATACAGCTATGATTTAGAAGAAATTCCTGCGAATTTTGACAAATATATAGCTAAGATTAATAAAGATATTCAAGATTATATCAGAAATACGCCTGAGATTAGTAAAATAGCACACCATACGCGTGATGCGCATGCCAATGGCTATGCCGCACTAAAAGCAGAGGTTGAAATTTTAACCAATCTACCCGAAGAACTGGCTCAAGGCATTTATAAGCAAGCTGGAAAATACGAAGCTGTCGTGCGGTTTTCGAACGGATCATCTCGTGTGTTGCCCGATAAATTAAGCGGAAATGCACAGGGTTTTGCGTTGAAAATTTTTGGTATTAAAGGTAAAAAATTAGCTCCGGGTGAGGAAGATTCACCTAATGTTGATTATAATTTGATTAATAATCCAGTGTTTTTCTGCAACACGGCAGCACATTATGTGTTTATTTCGAAGTTATTTTTACAGCTAAACGATTTCTTTGAAAGAGGTGCTTTGGGTAAGTTGGAATTTGCCACTTTATGGGTGACTGAAAACAAAAAAGCTTTCCCAAATTTTGAAGCATTAAAGGAATTGGGCGCTTTAAAAACATTTGAAAAAATCCCTTCTATAAACAGTTTTTTGTATGAATTTTACAGTATGGGTGCTGTTCGTCATGGCGATTATATGGCGAAAATTCGAATTGCACCTACTGTCGAAACTCAAAATCTTATTACCGAAAAAGATATTGATATAGATAGTGCCGATTGGCCTTACCGCAAGGGGATTATCAAAGAAATTGCGAAAAACGATTTGACTTTTGAATTGCAAATTCAGTTGTGCAAAGACCTAAAAAAGATGCCGATTAATGATCTGACCGAAGAATGGTCGCAGGAATTATCGCCTTTTCAAACGGTTGCAAAAATTAGAATTCCGAAACAACAGGTTCCTGTAGATGGCAATTTTGATGTGATGGAAAATTTATCTTTTACACCATTCCGCACGTTGGAAGAAAATGCGCCTATAGGCAATTTGCAAAGAGCAAGGCAATCGGCATACGTCACTTCTTCCACGGCAAGGCACGATCTTAATCATAAAAAAAGAAGAGAGCCAACGAATTTGCAAGAAGCCTTTGACCCTAATTTTTATAAACTTTAATTGTCGTACAAATGAATTCAATAAAAAAATCACCGTAGCGGGTAGTGGTGTTTTGGGTTATCAAATCGCTTTTCAGACTGCTTTTCACGGTTTTGATGTTACCGTTTATGACATCAATGCGGAGATTGTAAATAGAGCAAAATCAAAATTTGATGATTTAGCAAAAAATTATCGTATCGATATTCAAGCTACCGATGCGCAAATAGCAGCGGCAAAGGAGCATTTGAGCTATACGAGTAATCTGGAGGAAGCGCTTAAAGATGCCGATTTGCTTATTGAAGCTATTCCAGAAGAAATCCAAATAAAAAAGGATTTTTACAAACAGGCAGCGCAATTGGCTGCTGACAAAACGATTTTTGCAAGTAATTCTTCTACCTTATTGCCGAGTCAATTTGCAGATAGTACGGGTAGGCCACAACAGTTTTTGAATCTACATTTTGCCAATCAAATATGGTTGCGCAATACAGCTGAAATCATGGCACATCCTAAAACGGATGAAAATATCAAGAAAGAAATTATTTAGTTTTCTAAAGATATCGGTATGGTGCCTATTGTCGTGAATAAGGAATATATATTGTCTCTGACCAGTTCAGGAATTCCCAAACTTTGCGCAAGCTGGTTAAAATCTGAACGTTTTATTTTTCGTTTACGACCACCCAATGTGAGAGCCATATCTTCCTTATCTTTTGGATAGATTAAGTTAACATTGATGAGATCATATGCTGGAGATAATAAAACACCATGATTCGTATGCATGAGTGAAAAATTCTTGAGATGCATGTCGTTATTTCCAGTTAAAAAGCTAAACAGTACGAGCCTAAAATATTTGATTGCATCTAATCCGGTGTTGGAAGCAAATTGCTTGATGATTTTTCCTACGCGTTCATAGGAGCTATTGTATTTTTGCTCGGTCATAAGCTGCGATAATTGACATAAATCTTCAACGTGGATTTTTTTGCCCTTCTTACGGTCAAATCGTTTTGTAATGTAGGCCAGTTCTCCTGTGGAAGTTCGTATTAATGCGTGTTTTGCTGTTTCTATCTTAAATAACGCTGCGAGGTGCATCGTTAGATCTTCTACTTCTGGCATGAGTAGATATTCTTTTGATTGAGGTTTCAGGATATAATCTCCCGAAAGACCAACTAAGGTAAGTCGCTTACTGCCCTTTTCTCCATTTAGACTGAGTGATATTTTTGGCTGTACGCCAGTTATTGCCAATCGCTCAGCTACAGTAACTTCGCCTAATTTTTTCAATTTTTCCTGGTCCAACTCCAAATAGGGAACTTGAGTTGTTCCAAAAAACACTCTTGAACATGCTGTATGATAGTCTCCTGTTTCAACTGGTTTATAGCAAAACAAACAATTAGCCATCGTTTTCCGCCTCCATCGGATAAACAGAAACTGCTCCTATAGTGTCTCGACATAGGTTTATCAACAGCGCAAAACGATCTCTGGGATTGATTTTCCAATGCTTTTCACCGATTTCCAATAACCATCCTTCAGGAATTAATCCATCAAAGAACGGAAATAATATATTGCTATAATACGTGTTTTCGGAAATCGGTAAAGTTAGACTGATAGGTTGTGGATCAGTTTTTTTTAGATAATTCTTATCATAACTAAATGAATAACCATGATCTGTCTCAATGAGATATCCTGCCAAGTCATCATGAAAGTATATTTTTGCTTCGCGTGCCATCACTCTTTAATTTGATCAATTACACCAACTTCTTTACCGAATAACGCCAATATGTCATTTATTTTGTCTAAACGTAATGTTTTTTTTCCCTGCTCGAGGTCACGCACAAACCTTAAGCCGACTCCAGCATTCGCAGCTAAATCTTCCTGTGTTAGCTTTAATTCTTTTCGTTTCTGTTTTACAAACACGCGTAATGAATCCATAATTATACCCTATCTGATATAAATATAGTAAATATTCTTAAATTATACTGTATCGGGTATAATTTTTATATTTTTTACATACTTTATACCCGTTCGGGGTGAAAAAACTTCTTTCTGTTGTTTGCAGTAGTCTTCTTAGAAATTCTTTAAGGGTAGTCGTGTTATTTAGACGGAACTTCTGTTTCAAGCGGTTATATCGTGTGAAGCATAAGCGGGATATTTTGAGAAAAAAGTTTATGATGAAGTCGACGTAAAATATAAATAATTTTTTGAACAGCAGAACGTTAACTATTTGCCCAGAGGGCTGTAAACCTGTGTGCTATAAGCGTGATTTTTTCTTTTTAAATTTTCTACCGTACCAAATGTAGAAACCTGTTACCGGCAGAGAGGCACAGATTAAACTTGTTACAAAAGCGATCCACATGCCTGTAGACCCGGCTATTTTTCCGACATGAATATCGTAATTGGAGTTTCGCCATTTCATGCCCAGTGTTTTATCATTTTGTAGGCGTTTGTAGTATGCACTCCCATTCCGAAGATCATAGGCATAGGCATCGGAGGCCGACCACCAGGTATTTCCTTTCGTATAGATATTTACATTAGCTTGAGTAGTTTCGGGAACCAAATTGATCAAAACGCCCTGATGTGTACTGTCCTTTTTCAGAACGTCAGACCATATCAGGTCTAAAAGTGCTACACGTGATTCTGTCACTGGGCTGCCTTGAATTTTTGGTTCTTCTATTTTCGTATTGGGCCGCTTACCGTCCATAAGCCAGTAGATGCTAGTTTCCCACCACTTGAAGGACCAAACCAAACCGGTTGATGCGATGACAATCGCGAACAAAAATGCATAAAAGCCAAGTACTTGATGAAGATCATAGTTGAGACGTTTCCACTTCGCGCTGAAATCTATTTTTAACCGCTTTACAGCTACCTTCCGATTTTTTGGCCACCAAAGGAAAAGCCCCGAAATTAGTGTAATGATAAACAGCAGGACGCTGCTCCCTACGATTGCGCTCCCTACGTCGCGCCGGAGATAAAGGAATTGGTGGATCTGCCTTACAATCCAGAAGAAGTTTGTCTCAACGTCTATTTTTCCTAAAACGCGGCCGCTGTAGGGATCTACGAAAATACGGTCCCAATAGATGATTTCTTTATTTACAAATACACCCCCGACATCGTTCTTTGGACGGCGCTTAAGTGCTTCAAATAGATGAACTTGTCGTTGATCATCTGTAGCAGGAACACGGATAATGGTAATGGTATGATCGGTGACACGCTGCGCATTTGCCTTTAAGACGGAAAGGGGAAGTATTTTCTTGCCTTTCTGTGCCGTTACCGTTACATAACTTGGATGAAATAGGGCAAATAGTTCCTTTTCAAATACATAAATAGCGCCTGTAATGCTTACGATAAAAACCACCAGACCGGACAATAATCCGATCCAGCGGTGTAAAAACAAGATCATCTTTTTTAAAGTCATGCTTAAAAGGTATAGCCTAGTGTAAATAGTAAATTACGTAGTGCACCTGGAAATAGACGGATATAATCGTAACCACCTACCCAATGGGTTTTATTGGTGATATTATTAAAGTTGGCCTGCAATTGTACTTTTCCAATGGTATAATATAATGCTGCGTTCAGTAAACTGTAGGATGGGATGGTCTGGTTCTGGTTAAGGGAAAGGTTTCGCTTATCCACATAATTGGCCCCGACGCCGATTCCCAAGCCTTTTGCTTTTCCGGAAGGAATGGAGAATCTGGTCCAGATGTTTGCCGTATTTTGAGGCGCATTTGGTTTTTGTCTGTTCAGTTCTTCATTATTTCCACCTTCGGTAATCTTTGCATCATTGTAGGCATAGGAGGCAATAACGCTCCAGTGCGGGAGAATTTGACCCTGAATATCAAACTCTATCCCTTTCGATCTTTCTTTTCCGATTTGTTCCATTAAATCTGCATTGTCGGCAGTGGGGGCGGGGTAAAGCGTATTCTTCTGATTGATCTGATAGATAGCTGTACTTGCCTGGAGTTTTCCGTCCAACCAGGCTGTTTTTAATCCAAATTCGGTCATGTCATTTTCGAGTGGATCAAATGGACCTCCGGCATTAGGGTTTGCCAGTGCCGAAGCTGTCTGCGGATTATAGCCTTTTACGTAAGTTCCATATAGATTGATCTGTGGGTTGATGGTGTAAACTGCTCCAAAGCGCGGCAGTATAACATCCTGCAGAAAGTTTTGTTGAAGTCAATATTCCGGTCTCCTTATTCGAGTCATTTTTGACGCAGGAAAGCCCTTTTCTGGCCAAACTTCATATGCTTTTAGAATCGTCGCGATCGGGCATCCTGTTTGACAATTCGGCTTTGATCAGTGTACAGCAGAAAAGGATTATAACCGAGTTGCTCAATTCGGAGCTTGATCAGGAATGGAATCCTTATTTTGTTTTGGTAAACTCATGGAGTTATTGGCGCGAACATTTGACCAGCATAAACTTGGTAATACGGTGTCTCGAACGGATAATAGCCTTAGTACGGAAATGAAAAAACTGATGGCGGAAGCAAAAAGAATAGTAGAAAATAGTTTGACCGATCCGCCATCTTTATCGCAATTGTCTGCTGAATTAGGAACGAATGAAAACTATTTAAAGAAATATTTCAAGCTCTGCTATGGTACAACCATTTATGGGCATTTGACCAAGGTGAGAATGCAAAAAGCTAGGAGCTTACTTACACAAGGAGACCGGCCTATAAATGAAATTTCACGCTTTTTAGGCTATAACAATCCTGCGCATTTCTCAGCAAGTTTTAAGAAGCATTTCGGGGTAAAACCAAAAGTAGTGCAACGTTCTTCAAAAGTCTAAATCTTCTGTTTACCACCCTGTGAGTTGGTCCTGTCCTTTTGAGTATCTGTATCAAGCGGTTTATTTATTCGCCTGTTCACTACGATCCTTGCGTTTTTTGTCTTTTTGTCGCTTACTTCAAACGCCGTTTTGCTAGGGGTGGAGTTTTGGCGATTTTTCCCAAACTCCAAGCAGCCCTTATCGTTAGCCGAAGCTGCTTGAAGTTAAAGATGCTTAAATTAAAGTTTGTCCCACCAGTCTGAAATCTTTTTCTTGACACTCTCGCGGAGTTCCGCACGTTTTTCTTTCCGTTCGGCTTTCTTGGCTTCCCGTTTGGCTTTTTCCGCTGCGTGTTCTTCGGAAGCCGCCTTTTCTACGCGTTCCTGATAATGATCATAGGCCTCATCAACACTCGTCCGGAAGGATCGTCCTTCCAAGGGTTGCAAAGCTGTATCCACGAAATCTGGGCTTGTTTCGTCAACAACAGTAATCACTGCTATTTCCCCCACTTGCAAGCTATTATTGACCTGATCAATAAAATCGGTCGACACAACAAATTCTTCGGTATCCATCGTCGCCCCGATAAATGTTCCGGTAAGTCCGCCCAGCAATAAACCTAGTGGACCGCCCACAATACCGATCAATGCACCGATGGCACCTCCGCCGAGTGTTTTCCAGCCGCCCTCTTCTGTCGCGTCTTTCAGTACGTCAAAACCACCCTGATCTGTTTTTCGGATGGTTATAGACTCATAAATACGAATGTCACTATTGCGGTCGAGATCGGCTAATGTGTGGTTTACCGCGATTGATTTCTCTGTCGAATCAACGATATAAATCAAAATATTTTCCATATGGATTTGAATTTTGTAATGAACATTTTTGTGTTGTAATAAATTTAAATTATTTTTTTTGAGTTGGTCAAATAAAATAATAATATGACTCGGGGGTTATTTATTCGTAATAAAACGAGCTGATCTGAGCAGCTATTGCCTCACGGAACGAAAGTCATAATAAGGGTGGTTTTTTATTTTTAGTATGGACGATAGACTTCCGGATAAATTGTAATCTATTGGTGAAGTTTATGTAAACGAAGGTGTCTGAGTAATAATTCAGGATAATCTGCTTGGACTATATTTGCCCCGTTCTGATGCACTTTGCCAAATTCAGCTGGATCATTCAAAACCAGTTTATCGACATTCCAGAGACTATTGATAAATGTTTTAGTACCAAATTTGTGTACCATCGAATTAATTTCTTTTGTATTTGTCTGATATCAATTTCAGCCATAGCGACTCCCAGAGCAATTCATGATTTGGAATTAGTTATCTCATACATGTAAAGTGTGGATTGATCATCATCGGGCACAAAGTACAGGCAGACCTTTCCGTCAACGACATCGGTGTAAAAAGGATTACTTGTCATAATGCGACCTGTTTTACTTCTTAAGTGGATTGGCAGGGTATAGGTGCTCTGATAGGTATGAATATCCATTAATTGAATGCCCCCGATTACGATGCGCTCCTTTGCGTGGGGATCTTTCAAAAAACTGTTGACCCCGGAGCAAATCATCAAACCTTGACCCACATATTGTCCATCCTGAAAATGAATAAAATGCTGATTATTGTTAGAGATTGATTTTAAATGCCATTTACCACGATCGAGCAATTGTTGTTTCCACGTATAAAACTGCATAGCATCCCAATTGAAACCAACGAGTTCATGTCGATCTCGATCGCAAACAAGGGCTCCAATGGCATCGTCTACCGTAAATTCAACCTTCGCTTCCATGGTAGTCGGATCTATTCTGTAAATCAGCGACCTGCCGTGGGGACGATATTCACAGACTGGGATCCAAATATATTGACCATCAAAATCTATCCCCCCGGGATGATAAACGCTATCTTTTCCTAAACGAAGTTGAGCAATAAGCTCTCCTTTAAAATTAAATTTCATGAGATAGCCCGTTCCCAGGCCGACGGCCTGCTCTTCGTAGATCGGCCGCTGTTTAGCTATCAAAGCTTTTTTTATCGGTATTTGTCTAGTGGCTTACGGGAACTGCTATTGCAGAGCTTTCTTTTTTTATTAATTTTTTATATATAGAGTTAAATTCGTTGTGGTTTTTTGCCTGTATTTTATTAGCTTTATACATTCATTTTTGCTATTTAATTGTTCGCTTGGCCTCCCAATTCGATGTCTCTTGAATAGAAGAATTGAAACTTTTATCCAGTTCTATAAATTATATCATAAGTTATTGCTAGTTAATTTTCATAGATAATGAATCATTTCAAGTTCCAATCTGCTGTATTCATATTTTTGTGTTGGGTGTTTGTTTACCCTGCAATAGCACAGCAGCAGACATTTCCGCAAAAAGAAGATTATTTACAGCTGCTGGAGCGCGCAGCAAAGGAAAATAAGCCGATGTTCTTGGTGGTTCATCAACGGGACGATCAGTTTATTCCTTTTAGAGGCTCTGTTTCAAAAAAAGCAAAAGATATCCTCAGTACGCAGTTTGTGTCGGGAATTGTTCAGGTGGATCGGGATGAATTTGACCATCCGTTGCAACGGGCTTTCTATTTGAACAAACCGATGTACCTTGTTACTGATAAAGATGGGATTCCTATTTTACGAATAGACAAGGCGGTTGATGGGGGAGATGAGCTGGAAAGACTCATAGACTCGGCAAATACGCTTGCAAAAGCTGAAACTCTCGGTAAGCTTATAGCAGAATATCGAAAGGGGATCCGTCAGCAGTCCTTGCTGAACAAAATACTCCGCTATAATCAGACATTTGATCAATATACAGACCAGCAACTGTTGAGTGACTATATAGCACAGCTGACGATAGAGCAATTGAATAATTTTGAGACGGTTGTTTTTTTATTGAGCTGTGGCCCTGTATATAATAGTAAATCTTATTTATTGGCACGTACCAATAGTAAAATGGTGGATAGTCTGTATTCCTCGTTGCCATTGCCCGTTCGTAAAAAAATAAACAATAGAATTATTCAGCGGACATTTCGCGAATCGCTTGACAAGAGAAACTTTTCATTAGCTCAAAACGTTGGTTATTTTGCCTATACGACATGGACATCTAATTATTTGCGCGCTTCCAATTCCCAAGGTTATTATCCCTTGGAGTATAAAAGGCTAATGAAAGATAGTCTGTCTTACGTCCGGATGGCAAGGAATTATTATGAACAATCATTTTATAAGGTGGACCCCGATTCCTTGTCTCGAATGGATTTTGCGCAAGATCGAAAGATCAATTTTTCAGGAAATCAACTTGTGTTGGACAGTGCACAAAATGCGGAGTTCAAATCGTTGGTTGGTAAAGGACGTAAATATTATCAGGATGACCTGGCAAATAATTTGAATTATGGTGCTAAACAGATCTTGGCCTTTGAGAGAAATGATCCTTCGGTTATATTTGATGCGATCCGTTGGCAAAAGAAAACAATAGATCTCAAACCTGATGTGCCAGCATTCCGTTATACGATGGCTTTATTGTTGTATCGGGTTGGCTTTTATGCGCAGGCAGAAGAAGAACAACAGAGAGCTGTGAAATTATCGAAGTCAAATAAGCTCTATCAGGAAAAAATGAAGGCCGTATTGAAGCAGATGCAGTCCAGACGATTATGATCAGGGCTAATTTGGAGCGGGACCTGTATGTAAACGGATTGGAATGGTAAACTGCACACGTACAGGCATACCGTATTGATAACCCGGAGCCCATTTTTCGGCTTTCTTCAGTACTGCTATACCATTTGCTGCTGTTCCATACCCGAGGTCATTAATCACTTCAAATTCATTCGCCAGACCATTTTTTTCAATGACAAAACTGATGAGAAGTTGTCCTGATACTTTTGCATTTAAAGCTTCTTTGGGATATTTATAATTCTGGGCAATAAAGATCATAAGGTTTTTTATCCCGCCAGGGTATTCCGGTTGGACATCTCGACGTGTATAGGGATGCACATTGCCCATACTATCTGTGCTGGTTCCCTTGCTTAACACACCTTTTTCATACCATTCTTCAAACTTGATCTTTCCTTTTTTTAAAGTACCTTCCCAATGTCCTTGACGTAATCCATCAACATATACACCTTTTTCAGTATTTATATTGTTTTTAAATTCGAACGTGCCATTTCCATTTTCGACCTGCTTTCGGCCTGTTGAATCAGCATAATAGATTAGTCGGCTATGCTGGTCCTGAAAAAGAAATTCGTTGGGACTGGCTTCAGAACTGGAGAAAAATCTAATTTCTCTTAAAAGACCATTTTCGTGGTATCTTTTTACAGTATCGCTCAGTTTATTGTCTTTATATCCGGCTGATACCGCTAGGTTGCCATTGTTGTAATAACTTTCAATAATGCCTTCCAGATATAATCTTCGTGGGTCAGCTACTTTTGTCCAGCCATGTCTTTTTAAATTGCCATTTGGATAGTAATCGTTTACCTCGTAAAGCCCCAATTCATTTGCTGTTAAACGAATAATGTTTGTGTAAGCGGCTGAATCTTTTATAGCAGTAATACCACGATTTTTCTTTATATAAGTGACAATTGTTTCTTGTGCTTTTGCATGAATCACAAGGGACGTAAAAAGGAGGAAAATAATGTATTTGTGTATATTTAAGGGATAATAGTGCATGATATGGTTAATTTTATTTAATCAAATATATATTTTTTAGGTGAAATAATCCGCAGCGTTGGACAAACTATTTCGAGTGGAATGATGTCCTCTAAGTAAAAGATTATGAATAATTCACCTATGCAGAAGATTGCACGAGTTGGTCTAGGTACCTTTTTGGTGGTAGCCGGTATTGGACATCTGTCCTTCGCCCGCAAGGAATTTCAGGCTCAGGTGCCGGACTGGGTTCCGATCTCCAAAGATGATACTGTTGTATATTCCGGTATTGCGGAAATTGCTTTGGGTGCTACACTGATTTTCGCACCTGCTAAACATCGATCGAACGTTGGAAAAATCGCAGCAGCGTTTTTTGCAGCTGTGTTTCCCGGAAATATTGCTCAATATAAAGACCATCGCGACGGCTTTGGATTGGATACGGATGGAAAGCGGCTTGCCCGTTTATTTTTTCAGCCTATATTGGTTGCATGGGCTTTGAAAAGTACATGCAAGAGCTGATTGGGTGAAGACTGGTTGAACAGAAGTTGATACAAAATTGTAAAAAACAAACCATATGTCTGCGGCTGTTGTCCTATAGGTATCCATGTAAGGAGTAACTTAGTTAAAAGGTCGGGTGTTCCATTTTCATCCGACCTTTTTTATTTTTTTGCGCTATTCTTTTGCTAATTTCCAACCTTTTGTGTTTTTTTATTGCTCATTTAAATAATTATATTCGCATCAAACATATAAAATAACTAACCTATAAAAGTACAGACCAGATGGAAGAAAAGAAATTAAATGAACTGAGCAATGAAGAGTTGTTGGTTCTCAAAAAGAAAGCTAAACCCACGAAAATAATCAATGCATCAATTATTGGCTTTTGTTTGGGGATCGCTGCCTACAGTATATTCGTAGCCGGTTTAACCTGGCCTACAATTTTCCCATTGATATTGGCCATTTTGTTCTTTAAATATTTTGGAAAGAATGAAAAAGCGGTGGATGCGGAACTGAAAGCCAGAAATCTCAAATAGAAAAAAGAAAACCATTGCAGCTGCGCTGTTGTTTATTTTTAAAAAACAGCTTAAGATGAGAAGGGAACAAATAGAAGCATGGGTAGCGCAAGGATACAATGTGCTGGAGCACAGGAAGCCCAAAGTCGTACAGGGCGATATTTGGGCGTATCTCAATCAGTGTGATGGCCATGGTACCGAGGTCCATGCACTTTCAGAATTGCAGCAATGGTCGGATAAGGAACTAGCCGAAATGGAACTGAAAAAATATGCCGATCAGTACGGACAGATGGGCGAGAAGCTGTTTCTGCGAAATGAAGCAATCCGAAATAAAGAATTTGATAAGTATGAAGCCTTCCTGTTGCTTTTTTTTCCGGACAGTGTCGAAAAAGAGCTGGAGGAAGCCCGGTTTTTGGCCGAGCGTGTGAAACGTGTTAGCAAGGAAGAAATGGAAAAATGGACGCTGGCCCACACAGTTAATGTACTGATATCTGATCTTCACTGCTTGGACTATGGAGCCATTATGAGCGGGATGGTGATGCCATCCGAAGATGTGGTCACTTATACCGACGACGGGCTCAGTGATACCATTGATTGCCATGTTACGCCGATGGAGTTTTTCGCTCATACCAACCATGACTATTACTGGATCGATCCTGTCATAAGAAAATCCTAATGGAAGCCCTTATTAGAGCCTTTTAGGCTTACTTTTCATGCAGAATAAGGTAAAGCATCCTGATAGTGTCCGGGATGCTTTACTTTTTTGAACTATTTAAGCTACAATTTCTATCGGATTTCCCTCCGGATCAAGCACGACACTTTCATAATAACCATCCCCCGTAGTACGCGGCTCGCTTTCGACGATATAACCATCCGACCGTAATTGCTCGGTCAGATTATCGACAGCATCCTTTCCACCGACGCTAATGGCCAGATGGGTATAGCCTTTGTTGAGGCTCCTATCCGCCGCGGCAGTAGTAATATCAATACGATTCATAATCTCCAAACGTGCGCCGGATTCGCGGAATTTAAGGAAGTAGGATGAAAACCCCTTCTTCGGGTTATGGTACTTTTCTCCGCTTACAGTACCAAAGTATTTGGCATAAAAAGCACGTGTTTTCTCAAGATCATCGACCCATAGGGCGAGGTGTTCTATTCGCATGTCAAATCTTTTTGTTTAATTATATTGCAATATTATGCAAATTTGCACAATATTGCAATATAAAAATTATCAGATATGTTGAACGAATCGATATTAAAGGCTAAGGTAGCGACACAGGTCATGTTTTTGGTATGTGGCCTCGCGTTATCAAGCTGGGCACCGATGGTACCTTTTGCCAAGGACCGTCTTGGTCTGAATGACGGAGAACTGGGGCTTTTACTGCTGTGCTTGGGAGGTGGCGCGCTATTAACGATGCCGCTTTCCGGGTTTTTCATCGGGAAAGTTGGGAGCAGACAAGTGATTTTGATTTCAGGTTTGATAGCTGCCGTAGTGCTCCCTGTACTGTTGATGGTAACCAATAGCTATTTGATGGCCTGTGTTCTTTTTATATTTGGCTGCAGTATAGGTGGTATAGATGTGGCCATGAATGCACATGGTGTGCAGGTTCAAAATGCAATAGGTAAACCGATAATGTCATCTTTACATGGACTGTTCAGTGTTGGAGGGCTATTTGGATCGATCGGCTTGGGTTTTCTGATAAAGATGGGGTTAATTCCTATTTATGCAGCAGTTACCATAGCTATTCTATTAATACTGCTACTGATCTTACAATATCGAAAGTTGCTGAGCTATCAAAGGGAAAAAGAAATCATTGTCCAGTTTTCTCCTATTGATGAAACTCAGGTTTCAAAAAAGGGATTTCAATGGTTTAGGTGGAGTGTGCTGATACTTGGGCTGATGTGTTTCATTGCCTTTTTGTCTGAGGGAGCGATGTTGGACTGGAGTGCTATTTTCTTGCGGGATCACAAAGGAGTATCTCCTGAGTTTACGGGAATTGGATATGCGGCATTCTCCGTTGCGATGGCGGTCATGAGATTGCAGGGAGACCGATTAGTAAGTAAACTGAATAGTAAGGTTGTGGTGATAGGTGGTAGCTTGTTGGCTTCGTTGGGCATTTTGATCGTAGTGTGTAGTCCTTGGTTATCGCTAACGCTCATTGGATTTGTCCTTTTGGGACTGGGAGCCGCCAATATTGTACCTGTATTTTTTAGCGAGGGTGGACGGATTGAAGGACTTTCGCCGACGGTAGCCATTCCGGTTATCTCAACAATGGGTTATGCCGGTCAGCTGGCGGGCCCCGCGCTTTTGGGGGCTATTGCGCAGCATTTTTCTTTGATCATTGCTTTCGAAACAATAGCTTTGCTTTTTCTAGTGGTAGCTCTTATCTATAAAATCAGGAAGTAATCGCATGTTAAAAGAAGAACGTTTTGAGATAATCCTCCGCGAATTAGCGGTCCGGAGGAAGGTGAAATTTGAAGAGCTGGCGGTGTTGTTGGCGGTATCGGAAGATACCATCCGCCGCGATATAGACCTTCTCTATCGGAACGGCTTGCTTTCCAAGACCAGGGGCGGTGCTATACTGCGAGAAAAAGATCCACTGACTTTCCAGGATAGGCAATCGTTTCTGACCAAAGAAAAAGATATTATCGCATTAAAAGTACAGCCGTTTCTGAAAGATGGCATGACTCTTTTTGTGGATGGTGGCACCACGACGCGGGCCGTAGTGAATGCTATGCCATTGGATATCCGGGTTCGGATGGTTACAAATAATTTTTCCATCGTGCCACTGCTCGAGAAGTTCAAAAATGTGGAACTTATTTTTTTGGGTGGTCATTTTGAACCCGATCTGGCTGTAACTTCAGGCATCACAACCTGTATGGAAGTTGCTAAGTATAATGCCGATATCTTTATCATGGGAACTTGTGCTGTAGATCCTGAGCTCGGTGTTTCGGCGGCGTCAGCTGCAGATGGAGAAACCAAAAAGATGATGGTTCAATGTGCAAAGAAAACAATAGCCTTAGCCAGCCAGAATAAGCTATATCAAGGTGAACTGTTTAGGGTGTGTCCAATAGATTCGCTCACGGCATTGATCACCGACCTGGACTCAAATGATTCCGAATTGAATCTCTTTAGAAATATGGACCTGCAGATTGTCTAGCCAATTGACAGCGACAAATCTGACGAGATTTGGTAGATGATATAAAGCTTCCAAATAATAATAATATTAAAGTCTTCGCAGGTATTGATGACCTTTGTCTGTTTTAGTCCGGCAATAAAGTGGATAATAATAGGCTTTACTTATATTTCAAGTAACGCTATAATCGATCCTAAATAATGCGCCGCTGTTCGGCAGCAACTGTCAATGTTTGCTGCAGATCCACTACGTCGCCGATGATAATGATAGCAGGATGCCCTATCTGATGCTCCTTGCTTATTCTGACGAGATCCTTGACTTTGCAACGCACCTGTCTTTGTTGCGGCAAGCTCGCATGTTGTATAATTGCTGCGGCTGTTTCTCCTTTGCTGTGCAAAACATAGGTGCGTGCTATTTCATCGAGCTTACGCATTCCCATATAGATGACTACAGTAGATCTGCTCTGAACTGCCAGGGCCAGATCGGCAGATAGGGATCCGTCCTTTTTCATACCTGTTAATGCCCATACGCCTTCACTTACACCACGATGTGTCAGCGGAATATCATTGAGGCCGGCGCCTTGCATGCTGCTGATGCCCGGAATGTAGGTCATGTTAATTGATCTGTTTTGTACGGTAAGCCATTCTTCAAAGCCGCGCCCAAAAAGATAGGGATCGCCACCTTTAAGCCGTACCACTCTTTCGTATCTTTCGCAATAGTGAAGGATGAGCCTATTGATTTCTTCCTGGGGCACGTATTTTCCGTAAGGATGCTTGCCGACATAGTGTTTTAAACAGTTTTTATCTGCTATTTGAAGGATTTCTTTATTAATTAAGTTGTCATATAAGATCACTTGTGCATTTTCTATTGCTTTATATGCTTTCAGGGTGAGTAATTCGGGGTCTCCAGGGCCAGATCCTACAATAAATAACGATGTTGTGCTTAATTTTTCCATGTTATTGTTGTTTTTGTTGTTGAATTATATGTAAATCTATTAAAAAATCTGATATAAATCATAAAAACTACAATTATTTACAGTTTTTTATTGAAAAAATATTACTAAAATCATATTTATTTTGATTTTTTAATTTTTTATTGCATAAATTAGTGTTGTTAAAATATTAAATTGAATTTTTATCATAAAAAATAGCAGTTATGGAAAGAAAAAAGGTTGTTATTGTTGGTAATGGTATGGTCGGTAATAAGTTTTGTGAAAAATTAAAGCAGAAAATAAACGATCTGGAAATAATTGTGTTTTCAGAAGAGCCGATACGAGCTTATGATCGTGTTCATTTGACAGATTACTTCAAAATTTCGTCTATTGACGAGCTTTTCTTGTTAAAAAATGAGTGGTATTTGGAAAATAATGTAAAAATTCATTTAGATGATCCAATTGTTGCTGTAAATCGATTAAAAAAAGAAGTGGAATCTCAAAAAGGTATCACAGTCAATTATGACTATCTGGTTTTTGCGACTGGTTCTGCTCCTTTTGTTCCACCGATTCCGGGCATTGAAAAGGAAGGGGTATTTCTATATCGTACCATCGAAGATCTGGATCTGATCAAAGCTTATGCGGCAAAAGCGAAGCGTGGTACAGTAATGGGCGGTGGACTTTTGGGACTCGAAGCTGCGAAAGCAATGGTGGATCTTGGTCTGGAAGAGACTGCCGTGATCGAATTTGCCCAACGCCTGATGCCGCGTCAGATTGATGATAGCGCCAGTATGTTGTTGCAACAAAAGTTGTCAGAACTAGGCTTGACCTGTTTATTGCAAAAGTCGACAAGCCAATTGCTGGGGGATGATCGCCTGACGGGGATTGCTTTTCAGGATGGTTCGTCGATAGAGACGGATTTATTGGTGATTTCAGCAGGTATACGTCCCCGTGATGAGCTGGCCAAGAAAATTGGACTGGATGTTGGTGAAAGGGGCGGAATATTGGTTAATGCGCAGATGCAGACTTCTGATCCTGTAGTTTATGCTATCGGTGAGTGTGCCTTAGTGAATGATATGATCTATGGTCTGGTAGCACCGGGCTATGAAATGGCTGAAATTGCGGCATCTCATATTGTGGGGGAAGAGAAATCCTTTAAGGGATTTGACATGAGCACCAAACTGAAACTGATGGGAGTTGATGTGGCTAGTTTTGGAGACGCTTTTATCAGTGAGCCTTATGCACGCACGATCTTATTGGAGGATCGTAATAAAGGTATTTATAAACGATTGAACGTAAGTAAAGATGGAACGCGTCTGCTGGGTGGGATACTTGTCGGGGAAGCGGCAAGTTACAACATGTTGCTTCAGATGGTCAATAATAGCCTGCCGTTGGCGGAACACCCTGAACTCCTTCTTTTGGGCCAGCAGAGCGAAAGTAAGTCGGCTTCTGCTGGTCTGGAGGCTCTTCCTGATGCGGCATTGATTTGCAGTTGCGAAGGTGTCACTAAAGCACAGATCTGTGATGCTGTGATAACTGGTCATTGTGAAAATGCAGATGCGGTAAAGAAATGTACCAAGGCTGGATCGGGATGTGGCGGCTGCGTGCCGATGGTCAAGGACCTGGTCAATTATACGATGAAACAGCAAGGGAAATATATCCGGAGTACCATTTGTGAACATTTCGATCTGAGCCGCCAGGAACTATATGACCTGATCAAGATCCATGAGCTGAAAAGTTACGATCATGTATTGGATGCGCTAGGCCGCGGACATGGCTGCGAAGTCTGTAAACCGCTGGTGTCTTCCTTGCTAGCGAGCCTTTGGAACGAAATGATTCTTGGCAAGGGTAATGATGTGGCTCAGGATAGTAATGACCGTTATTTGGCCAATATACAGAAGGGTGGGACCTATTCAGTTGTTCCGCGCATTCCGGGAGGTGAAATTACCCCAGATAAACTGATTGTTATCGGGGAAGTCGCTAAGAAGTACAGCCTATACACAAAAATTACGGGCGGACAGCGCATTGACCTATTTGGTGCACATCTCAATGATCTGCCGTTTATCTGGGAAGAACTTATTGCTGCCGGCTTTGAAAGCGGACATGCTTATGGCAAGGCACTACGGACTGTCAAAAGCTGTGTGGGCAGTACCTGGTGTCGGTTTGGGCTGCACGATAGTGTTTCTTTTGCGATACGGATAGAGGAACGTTACCGTGGTCTTCGTGCTCCACATAAGATAAAGTCGGCTGTTAGTGGTTGTATCCGCGAATGTGCCGAGGCGCAGAGTAAGGATTTTGGAATTATTGCGACGGAAAAAGGCTGGAACCTCTATGTGTGCGGTAATGGCGGAAGTAAGCCGCAGCATGCTTTGCTGCTTGCATCGGATATCGATAGTGAAACCTGTATCCGTTACATTGACCGTTTCCTGATGTTTTATATCCGCACTGCGGATCCGCTGACCCGGACTGCTACCTGGCTCAATAAAATGGAAGGCGGAATAGATTATTTAAGGAATGTTGTGGTAGAGGATGGCCTGGGTATGGGGGAGGCCTGGGAGCAGGATATGCAGCTGCTTGTCGATAGTTATCGCTGTGAATGGAAGGTAGCAGTGGAGAATCCGGAAATTCGCAAACGCTTTGTCCACTTTGTTAATGCACCCGAAGAGAAGGATGAAACTGTTCGCTTTGACAGCTTTCGCGGACAAAAAAAAGCTGCTGATTGGAACGTCAGTACCTATTAAATATAAAATCGCTAAACCTTTTAATTGAAATCATATGAATACGCAAATTGACATGAAATGGCTGAAGGCTTGTCGGATAGAAGATGCTATTGAAAATGGTGGAGTCTGTCTTAAATTGAATAACGAACAGGTGGCGCTGTTTTATTTCGCCCGCCGCAATGAGTGGTATGCCACACAAAATGAATGTCCGCATAAACGGCAGATGATTTTAAGCCGCGGCATGCTGGGCTCTTTGGGTGAAACGCCTAAAGTCGCCTGTCCGTTCCATAAGAAAACCTTTGCGTTGGATACAGGCGAATGTCTTTCGGGTGACGAATGTGCCATTAAGACTTATCCTGTGAAGGTGGAAAACGGAAGTGTTTTTATTGGGATGACTGCTTAGGAGAAATAAAAATAATTGAATCTAAAACCTTTTAAAACAAAAATACGATGGATTATATTAGCCCTAAAGAGGTAGCTGGTGCCATGATGAACACCGCTATCTACAAATCTTCGCTTCCGGTCAAAGATCTACTGATACGGGGAGCATTGTCAGGTGCCTTATTGGCAATTTCTGTTACACTCGCACTTTTGGCCACTTCGCAGACAGGATTGGGATTAGTCGGTGCATTCGTTTTTCCTGTAGGGTTTGTTATTATCGTCATCCTCGGTTTGGAATTGGTGACAGGCAGCTTCTCTCTCGTACCTTTAGCCTGGTTTGAAGGTAAAATCAATTTTAAGGCTATGGCCAATAATTTACTCTGGGTTTTTCTAGGCAACTTGCTTGGAAGTGTCCTCTTTGCGATTTTATTTTGGGCTGCTAGTACAGAAACTGGACATTCGAGCCAGCTCGGAAACATCGAACAGAGCCTGATCCTGATCAGCGAAAAGAAAACGCTTGGATACAGCGCCCATGGTGCAGCAGGCTTGTTTTCGGCTTTTGTTAAAGCTATTTTGTGTAATTGGATGGTCTGTATGGGGGTGGTGATGTCCATGACGTCTAAGTCTACTCTTGGCAAAATACTGGCTGCAGGTATTCCGATCTTTATATTCTTTGCATTAGGCTATGAGCACGCAGTGGTCAATATGTTTGTGATTCCTGCCGGGATGATGTTCGGTGCAAAAGTGACTATCTCCGACTGGTGGCTGTGCAATCAGCTGATTGTAACAGCTGGAAATATTGTCGGCGGATTGCTGTTTACAGGGATGGCTATCTATTATACCTATCATCAAAAAGAAAAAGTGTCGACTTCACAAAACTAGATTTTTATGCATCAGATAAAACAATTATTCATGTTACTTCTATTGTTAGCTATTAGCATGGAGTCTTACAGTCAGGAAAAAACAGTCAAAGGGAGTTTGTTTGAGGGAATTGTCGTGGCAGGATACGCTGATCATGGTGCTTATATCAATTGTACTGGACCAGCGGTGAAATATATATTCAGCCCGAAAAGTTGCCTGTTGTTGGGTTTATTGCCGAGCTTAAAACTTAAAGAAGATAAGGTTGAAGCAGGGAAGCCAAAGAATTCCTGGGTCACCCCGTCTCTAGGCTTTGGTCTGACGGCCGTATTCCGGCATATTGCTATTCAGCTGCCCGCATTTTACGCGGCGAAAACGGGTACTGCTGATGGCAAGTGGCGTTTGGGGGTCGGTTTAGGCTATAAATTTTAGTGTGATGTATTTTTAGGGAAGTATATGGATTGGGGAGTCGTTAGCCGTCTTAGGCTGTTTCACTCCCCATATTTTCTTCCGAAAGATCATGCAAAAGCTGGAAGTTTTTAATAAAGATATTTTTTTTGTCCATCGCTATCGCCTCTAGATCGATAAGTTCACCTAGCATGCGGTAAACGGTCTCGTAAGTAGTGCCTACATAGGACGAAAGATCTTTTTTACTCAAGGTGAGACCGATATATCCGTCCATGTTTTCCTCGCCAAAAATACGGTAGAGTAACAATAAGCTCCAAGCAAGTCGGTTTTTAACAGGAAGCTGTGTCAGGTTGGTCATTTTTTGCTCAGAAAGATGTAGTTCGTCGGCAAAAAATAACATCAGCCGATAGCTCAATTCGGGATTTATGCGTAGTGTGGACAGAAAAAATGGCAGTTCCACGAAGCAGAGCTGCGTGACATCCAAGGTAGTTGCCGAAATGGGATAGACGGTTTGTTCAGTACTGATACCGCGATGGCCTACGATATCTCCCTTTTTTGCAAAACGAACAATGGTTTCCTTATCTCCAAGATTGCGGTGAACTTTGACAAGTCCAGACTGGACAAAATAAATACCCCGAACCGATTGCCCTTCGGTAATAAACTGCTCGCCTTTTTTCAATCTGATATTTGTTCGGTGCAGGTCGATTTGTCCAAGCCAGTCTTGTAGGACATAACGGCACATAAGGCAGGAGTGGTCGCAAGTATTTACTTTTTTCGATTTCATGAAGGCCTGATTCGTATAACGGACGGTGTGTTATCTGTCCAAAGTTATTATCTATTCGTTTAAATTCCTATTTTACCTTCTATAAAAACAGTATATCTTTTGATTT
Organism: Sphingobacterium sp. UBA7038; assembly: GCF_002494055.1. Lineage (NCBI taxonomy): Bacteria > Pseudomonadati > Bacteroidota > Sphingobacteriia > Sphingobacteriales > Sphingobacteriaceae > Sphingobacterium > Sphingobacterium sp. UBA7038. The sequence continues at coordinate 147,203 of NZ_DLAV01000012.1, read as the reverse complement.
TAACTTATTAATGTGTGGAACTGGATGAAATTTTGCATCTCCATTATGGTTGGCATCTTGTTGATGCTGTCATTTGAAATCAGCATTTATTGTTTTCTTCGGTTTAGTGTAAAGACCAATAGTATGATGAAGCTAAGGATTTATTTAATTTTTGTTACTCTTTATTGTATGTTGACGCTGTTTTTATCCTGTGGTTCCAAAGAGAAACAGCGGGAAAAGGTATAATAAATTTAAAAATTCATCGAGAGAAAAAAATGAGGGCGATGAGTTTCTGTTAGTCCACCTTAAACCGTTTGGGATATTCGCCTGTGGTATCTAGGCTAAAAAAATCATCGAATTTTTCTTTAGGCGTATGGGCATAATAGTCGTTAAGTAGCCCTAAAAAACCTTCGAGGTTAGGTGCAATAACATTCCGGTCATTGTCTTTATTCCAGTATTCAATCAATTGACCTGCCTGTCCGGTAAAGATGCCACCTAGATCATAGCAGATATAACTTCCACCGCCGTTGTGGAATATAGGGATCCAACGTTCATTCCACCAGTTTTCGATTTCAAAGTCCATACCAATCATATTGGTCAATTCCTGCGCTGTATCCAGCGCCTCTTCTAGTGGGATGAAAGTCGAATTGTTAACAAAGGCTTCATAACTTGTATTGCGCTGCCCATTTTTCCAGCGATAGAGTGCTTTAAGATCATGAGGTATTTCAATATCATATTTCTGTTCAAGGGCCCTAAAATCTTCTGCCGATAACGGGGATTGTAGATCGGTATACAGTTCAGGTCTTAGATTTTGGATATAACTGTCTAATGTCGCTAGCGTCTGTTGCATAATCGTCGATTTTTGATGCATTCCTAAAGTTAGTCATAATTGGCTGAGTATGCGAATTATCATGTGCGCTAAGGATCGTAAGAAAAGTTAAAAATGTTAATAATTATTTAATGGGAATTAGTGTAAATTTATGTCAGCATAAAGCTGTAGCTATGTTCATTATTGGATAAAACGATAGCAGATGTTCAAGTGTTATTTATGCAGGTATCCTTTTTATAATTTACTGAATACGGATGAAAAAGATCGAACTAGTCCCACTTGTTGGGATTCAAATTGAAGGTATTGGTCAGGTTAATCTCGGTGCGGGCCGTGCTGAAGTTCAAAATGTACTTGGTGCTCCTTCAGATGCGCTGGACGACCAATATTATTATGATGAACTCGAATTGAGACTTGATTTTAATGATCAGGGAACATTGGAATTTATAGAAAGCATCAATGGACCCTATCCAGAAAAAACTGAAATCAGTATCTATGGTGTTAATCCGTTTCAGGTCGAAGCGACCGAACTTGTAAGCATCCTGCGTGATAAAAATGCGGGTGAGGTTGATGATGCCGAAGCGGGATATTGCTATACATTTTTAAATAGCTCTGTTGGTGTCTGGAGACAGATTACTGAAGAGGATGTTCAGGAGGAGATTGAGGAAATCAAAGCCGATGGCGAATACGAAGACAATGCGGATATGCTGCTGGAGGACCTTAAAAAGTCAAAGTTCTTTTGGACGATTGGCATTGGCGTAGCGGGATATTACGCGGAATAAAGATAAATAATCTACTGAAAAGTTGCCTAAACTCTAAGGGCTTTGTTGGACATTCTTTTTGAAGAGCTTACTGAACGACTGTGGATGTTCGAGACTGAGACCTTGCCCTTTGGAAGCGCCAGTGATGAACCATACCTTTTGTGATTTCATGTTTTTTTGTTTTTAAATAAATTGATGATACAAAGATGGCCGATCCACCGATTTTGGAGGTAGGCAGATCAACGGATCTTGTAGTCAGATCGTGGATAAGCTATTTTTTCTTTAAAACAATTTTTGCTTTTAAGTGCTTTATTTAAAGGTGATGCAGATCTATTTTAAGGTTGTGCAGCATGAATGGTAGTTAAACTTTAAAGACGTTGATATGTTAAACAAAAATGATGTTGCCCCTGATTTTACCTTGTATGCGACACCCGATCAAAAAATTAGCTTATCAGAATTCAAGGGGCATAATGTGATCTTGGCATTTTATCCGGCAGATTGGAGTCCGGTATGTAGCGATCAGATGGCCTTATATAATGAAATGCTCAAATATTTCAAGAAATATGATGCGGAGATTATGGGTATCTCCGTTGACAGCAAATGGTGCCATATGGCCTTTGCGCAATCCCGAAAGCTGCATTTTCCACTTTTAGCCGATTTTGAAGCTAAAGGCGAGGTCGCCAAGAAGTATGGTGTTTACGATGAAGAGGAAGGGGAGTGCAAGCGCGCACTTTTTGTGATTGATAAGGAGGGCGTTATCGCTTGGAGTTATCTGTCTCCGACTGCGGTCAATCCGGGTGCAGACGGTATCATCGAAGCATTGGAGAATCTTAAATCAAAATAATTATGTCATTGAAACCGAAGGTCAGCAATGCTGACCATATATTGGGAAATGGCCAGGCCGATCTGACCATTGTTGAATATGGGGATTACCAATGTCCGCATTGTGGTGCAGCTCATCCAATTATAAAAGAAATGATGGCCGAACTGGGAAGCCAGATCAGGTTTGTATTCCGCAATTTTCCGCTTTCGGAGATGCACCCCTATGCAAAACCCGCAGCATTGGCGGCGGAGGCTGCAGCACTGCAAGGGAAATTTTGGGAGATGCATGATGCCATTTTTGAAAACCAAAACTTGCTGAGCGAAAGATTGCTGCTGGATATCGCCGAGCAACTGGACTTGGACATGTCGAAGTTCAAATCTGATTTGCAGGACGAAGCGTTGCAGGATCGCGTGGATGGCGATTTTGAAAGTGGTATGCTGAGCGGCGTTAATGGGACACCGACATTTTTTGTTAATGGACAGAAATTTGACGGTGGAGCGGAAGATTTGGTTCAAATATTAGGTGAAAACTGAATATATGAATACTATTTAAACACAGGTGAGCACACGACGAGAAGTCTCTTGCAGGATAATAGATCATATCGTAAAAACGAATGAATCTGTTGTATAAATAACGAAATATCGTTGTTTTTAAATTGACTTTTAATTTTTTAATATACTTAAATACAGTTGTATATGTTTGTTGGACTATGAATTGCAATCCAATTAACATATCATGTAAACAATAAAATTCTTAAACTATTCATCATGGCAACATTCAAAGTTCAAGACGGAACAGAAATTTATTACAAGGACTGGGGAACAGGACAACCGATCGTATTTCATCATGGTTGGCCTTTATCCAGCGACGATTGGGACGCGCAGTTGATGTACTTCCTCGAAAAAGGATACCGTGTGATCGCACACGATCGCCGGGGTCATGGTCGCTCGACACAGACGGCAACGGGAAATGAGATGGATACCTATGCGTCGGATATTGCACAATTGGTAGAAGCATTGGATTTAAAAGATGCCATCCATATTGGTCACTCAACAGGTGGTGGCGAGGTCGTTCGCTACATAACCAATCACAGTACTTCTCGGGTTTCAAAAGCTGTATTGATCAGTGCGGTTACCCCGACCATGGCTAAGAGTGCTACAAATCCCGATGGTGTACCAATGGAGGTTTTTGACGAAATAAGATTGAATACGGCAACACGCAGACAACAGTATTTTCAAGATTTTACCCTCGCTTTTTATGGCTATAACCGCGATGGAGCGAATGTACAGCAAGGCGTGATGGACAACTGGTGGCGGCAAGGTATGATGGGCGGTATTAAGGCACACTATGATTGTATCAAAGCGTTCTCTGAAACTGATTTTACAGAAGAACTTAAAAAAGTCGAGATTCCTGTCTTAGTATTGCATGGTGAAGATGATCAGATCGTACCGATTGATATAACGGGTAGAAGAGCGGCTAAGTTAGTCCAAAATGGTACTTTAATTACCTATCCCGGTTTTCCACATGGAATGCCTACTACAGAAGCGGAGACCATTAATAAGGATATTTTGGCTTTTATTAGCGGAAAATAAACGCATACACTAAAAAGCGATAACAAAAGATGCTGCCTTGATATACGATCAGGACAGCATCTTTTTGTTATCCTATCTTAGAACTATATCTATTGGTCGCTTGGGCTGGAAAGAAAGTGACAGATGAGCATTGCTATTCCGGCAAATGCAATTGAGCTTAACCCAAGTTCTTTACCTAAATAGGCTCCTGCCAGACAGCCAGCAAAAAATCCAGTATGGCAATGTTATTGTCCGTATTGCCCAAATCGGTGTAAAAAGTTTTTGAAGTATTTCCATCTTTCCAGTGTCTAGCTGTTCATTGAACTAGTTCAAGAAAAACGGGAAAGAAAAAATGTACTAAACAATGGATCTTGCGGAATCCCTTCGCGGTCCATTAACGTATTTCTGGATTATGAAAAAGGGGACTTTAGGTTTTTGAATTGAATGGATTAAATTTTAGGTGTGTCAATACTTGTTTTTATAATTTATGTTACATAAAAGATAAATTTTGATTATTTAATGGTGTGCTAAACCTGTTTAGGTAGTAATGTTGTTGATATTAATTAAATATTTGTTAACATTACGGTAAATTATAAACCAAGTCAAAGCATCAACTTTGAAGCAAAATTCTAAACCAGACTAAAAATGCAAAAAACATTACTAATCAGTATGGCATTGGGTCTCTCATACCCCACTTGGGCTAATGTAGAGCGCGATTATGTCAAATTGAATCAAGAGGTGCACAGTATTGCAGTTCAATCTACCGTGAAAGGGGTGGTGAAAGACAAAAACGGAACAACCTTGTCCGGAATTACCATTACCAATTTAACCAGCCAAAAAACAACCTCAACGAATGTAGCGGGTCAGTTCACGATTGAAGCCACTATAGGGCAAAGACTCAAATTGACAGGGATAGGCTATAGTGAAAAGATCGTCAGCGTGACGGCAGGGCAGATCGATATCATCATGGAATCTAAAGATACCGAACTGGAGGAAGTTGTGGTGGTCGGTTATGGTACGCAGAAAAAAGTGAATCTTACCGGTGCAGTAGACCAAGTGGGATCGGAAGCTTTTGAGGGACGCGTACTGGGTAATGCAAGCCAGATGCTCCAAGGTGTAATTCCCAACTTGAATGTAACCCCAGCAGATGGTAAGCCCAATCGTGCACCAAGTTTCAATATCCGTGGGACAACTTCCATTGGTCAGGGTGGAAGTGCACTTGTGCTTATTGATGGTGTCGAGGGTGACCTTTCGGCGATCAATCCCAATGATATTGAAAGTGTAACTACACTCAAGGATGCGGCTTCATCTGCGATTTACGGCTCCCGCGGTACCTTCGGGGTAGTTTTGGTTACAACGAAACGTGCCAAGTCCGGAAAAACTTCGATCAACTATTCAGGAAGTGGCTCTTTTCAAAAACCTGTAACCTTGCCTAAATTCGTGACAGATGGTTACGAATATGCTTCGCATTTCTTTACAGCCTATAATGCCTGGAACAATTATTCATCGATTCCGAGCAAGCTCAACAAGACACAGATCTTTACAACAGATTGGCTGGAAGAATTTAAGAGAAGAAAAGAACAGGGCATTACCGAACAGGTCACTGTCGACGATAAAGGTAATTATGTATACTACGGTAATGAAGATTATTACGGTACGTTGATCAAGGACAATACGTTTGTCCAGGATCACAACCTGTCCATCAGTGGTAATTCAGAAAAAATGGATTACTATATTTCTGGACGTGCTTACGACTACAATGGCATGTACCGCTACAACAGTGATAAATATAAGACCTATAATACACGTGCAAAAGCGGGACTTCAGGTCACCGACTGGTTACGGATAAGCAATAACATCGATTTTAATTATGCCAAATACAGAGACCCATCGACTGCTGGCGAAGGTGGAAATATCTGGCGCAATATTGCCGATGAGGGACACCCTTCTTCGCCGATCTTTAACCCTGATGGATCTATGAGCTTCTCTGCAGCCTATACAGTAGGGGATTTTATCTACGGTAAAAATGGTACGAATACGGCAAATCAGGATCTCCGCAACACAACTTCTTTCGAGACTAAGTTTTTCAACAACACGTTCCGCGTTAAAGGGGATCTGACTTTTAGAAATCGCGATTTTAATTCGGTAAGAGTCCGTGTACCTGTTCCGTATAGCACACAGGAGGGAAAGATGTTGCGGTTGGAAACAAGTATGAACGACAATATTTATCAAGTAGACCAACGCTACCGTTACTTGTTTGGAAATCTCTACAGTGAATATGAACGCACAATTGGCGATCATTATTTTAAAGGTTTGCTCGGATACAATTATGAGCAGCGTACCTACAATTCAACCTATATTACCAAAACAGGTCTACTCAATGATGATGTTGAAAATATCAACCTCGCAGTAGGGCAGAATACCACAGCGACAGCGGGATATAACAAGTACCGTAATGTCGGGGTATTTATGCGTGCCAATTATATTTTCAAGGACCGTTACCTTTTTGAATTCAATGGCCGCTACGATGGTTCGTCCAAATTTCCGACAAACCAACGATGGGGACTATTCCCTTCCGCATCCGTAGGCTGGCGTATTTCTGAAGAGCCATTCTTCCAGGTGGACAAAAGAGCACTTTCTGATCTAAAGCTAAGAGCGTCCTATGGCTCATTGGGTAATGGTAATGTCGATCCGTATTCCTATTTGGATATTTACGAGATCAAGATTATGGATCGGGTATTGAACGGACAGAAGCCGGCATATACTTCGGTGCCTAAGGTGATCCCGGATAACTTAACTTGGGAAACAGCGCGCACAGCAAACTTAGGTCTTGATCTATCGTCTTTAAATGGAAAACTGACTTTTACGGGCGATATCTATCAACGCAAGACCTTAAATATGTATACCTTAGGTGTAGCTTTGCCTGATATCTTTGGTGCGGAGTCGCCGAAAGGGAACTATGCTGACATGACCACAAAAGGTTTTGAAGTGAGCCTGACTTATAAGGATAGATTCGATGTGAACGGTAGTCCTTTCAATTGGTCCGTAAGGGGTACTTTGGCTGATTATAGATCCAATATAGACCGTTACGAAAATAAAGAGGGTTTAATCAAAGATGGATCGTATTATGAAGGTCAGCGCATCGGCGAAATATGGGGCTATGTAACACAGGGTTTATTTCAGAATCAGGCGGAAATTGATGGTGCTGCAAAACAAAAATTGATCAAATCGTCAAACAATGGTACAATATATCCAGGTGACGTACGTTTTGCGGATCTAAATGGTGATGGTGTAATTGATTATGGAAATAATACGATTTATAGCCATGGTGACAGAACTGTAATCGGTAATGCCGATCCACGATATATCTACAGTTTTAACCTTAATCTGGATTGGCAAGGTATTTATTTCTCATCTTTCTTCCAGGGGGTGGGTAAACAGAATTGGTACCCGAGCAATGAATCTATTTTTTGGGGACAATACAATCGACCTTACAACAATTTGCCGGAATGGCACCTCAACAATTATTGGACTGAAGACAATCCAAACGGTTATTTTCCTCGTTATGCTGGGTACAATGAATCTATCAAAACAACGCCACAGACAAGATATCTTCAGAACGTTGCCTATATACGGATGAAAAATATACAGATCGGATATAGTTTTCCTAAATCTGTAACCAACAGGTTAAAAATCAGTAGTCTTCGGGCTGGACTTTCGGGCGAAAACTTATGGACCTGGTCGCCTCTTTACAAAAAAACGAAGGATCTCGATGTCGGTAATCTGGGCAAATCTGATCCGGAGATCGGAACGGGTTCTGGCGACGGATTTAACTATCCGATTATGAAGAGTGTTAGTTTTAATTTATCTATTGGCTTATAGTTTTTTATTATCATGAAAAAATTATTTTATATACCTATTGTTGCGCTTTTGTTCTCCTCCTGTGAACTAAACGAGCTGCCGAAGGCAGGTGCCACCGAGGAGGATATTTTCGGGAGCGAAAGTGGATTAAAAAATTACAGCAACTCATTCTATCGGAATATTACCTCTGGTAGTGACGCTTATAAAGGTGACGCTATGGCTGACTATTCGGCCGTAAATAACCTCAATGATTTTATGGTCGGCGGCGCTTACAGTGCTGAGATCAGTTCGGGGTGGTCCTGGACTACCCTGCGTAATATCAACCAATTGATAGCTAAATGTAATAGTCCCAAATTGAGCGATGCCATCAAAAATAATTATATCGGCTTAGCCCGCTTTTTCAGAGCTTGGTTCTATTATGAGAAAGTAGTTCGTTTTGGCGATGTGCCTTGGGTAGATCACCCTTTGGCGGTTGATGAGACGGATATTCTTAAAGCACCACGGGATTCGCGCGAAGTGGTCATGAAACACATCATGGAAGATCTGGACTTTGCCTACGCCAATATCACAAATACGGCGGGCGACGGTAGTACGGTTAATAAATGGACAGCACTGGGTTTGAAGACCCGAATTGCGCTGTTCGAAGGAACATTTCGTAAATACCAAAAGCTCAATTTGGCTACACAGCCGGAAGTATTTTTCCAGATGGCGGTAGACGCTGGCAAGATTTTAATGGAAAATGGTCCTTATGGGCTTAATATCTCCGCAGACCCTAAAATATCACAGCGACAGTTGTTTACCAGTAATACGCCAGTGACAAAAGAGGTTATGTTGGCCGTAACTTTCAGTAAAGATCTTGCGCTTTTGAACGACGCCAACTGGTGGTGGACATCTGCAACCTACGGTCCACGTTTAAGTTTGGTAAGGCCTTTTATCAATAGTTTTTTGAATGTTGACGGTACTCCTTATACGGATAGACCGAACTTTCAGACTGAGGAATTCTATGAGGAGTGTCAAAATCGCGACTTGCGCTTGGCGCAGTTGATCCGGACGCCAGGATATTCCCGTAATGGACAGCCTGCTCCCCCAAATTTTGCAAGTTTTACTTATACGGGGTATCAACCGATCAAGTATACTCTAGACGATCCCTATTATGACAATGGCGGTTACAATACCAATGCGGTTCCTTTAATGCGTTATGCGGAAATATTATTAAACTATGCTGAAGCGAAACAGGAACTAGGTACTTTCAATGATGCGGATTGGTCGAAAACTATTGGAGCATTACGTTCAAGGGCTGGAATAACAAGTGGAACGAATACACTGCCAACCAAAGTGGATACCTACTTGAAAAACACATTCTTCCCCGAAGTCAATAGCCCCGTGCTTTTAGAAATACGTCGTGAAAGACAGGTGGAATTAGCCCTGGAGGGTTTCCGTTTCAATGATTTGAAGCGATGGAAACTTGGACCGCTTATGGCAAATTTGCCTTGGACGGGAATTTATATCCCTGCTTTAGATAAGCTGATTGATATCGACCACAATGGAACTCCAGATGTTGTGTTCTATGATGGAAGTAAATCAGCTCCTTCGATAACTGTTCCTGCAGGAGTATCCAAGGTGGCTATAGGGGGTAAAAGTACCAATTTCCAGACAATGACTTCGGACAATCACCTGGAATGGTTTAAAGCTGTGAAGCGTACTTGGGATGACAACAACAAGCAATACCTTTACCCAATTCCGTCTGCAGCGATTGTGCTGAACGGAAATCTGACACAAAACCCAGGTTGGAGTAAATAGGAATTTAACTTATTAGTCCCCATAAAAGAAGGCTCNNGAGCCTTCTTTTATGGGGACTTTAGATTATATGGACGCTAGATCTAGGTAATTTTAATTAAGTTTAGGTGGAGCAAAACCAGTATATATGAACTTAGAAATTAATTTACCCACCTATTCCGAAGAGTTGGGGCTACAGGCGTCATGGGAACCTGGATTCGAAATTGCAGTTCACGTTGTTGCCAACGAAATTGTAATTCGAGCCAACAAACAGGGACTTATTTCATTGGCCAAGCAACTTTTGATACTCGCGCAGGATGAGGTGCCTAAAGGCACCCATTTCCATTTGGATGAAACGAATGCCCTTGAAATGAACGCTGTTCCGATGATTTTAGAAAAACGATAAAGATCATGAAAATACATCACCTCATAAGAAGCAGCCTACTTTTTTTATGTTTAAACTGCATGACGTTGATGGCTGTTGGGCAGGAAATTTTGTATGTATTTCCAGATTCCGTAGAGAGAATACTGGAACAACATTTAAGTAAATACAGCCTAAATAATGATAAAGAAAGGGTTTATTTGGATCTCGCTAGAAACGATAAATTTTATCGGTTAACAATCGGAACCTATTTTGTTGACCGGGATGATGATGTGACCCGTTGGATTAAAGCGAGCAATCGCTTGGGTTTAGTTAATACAAAGAAATATCCCCTGTTGATTGATGTGGATTTTGATTTCGGCGCACCAGAAGAGACGGCTTTGGGGACTTTTGGAAAACGAGAAGGAAAGGTCAAACGTACGCGGGTTCTGATGCATGGCTTTAGCGTGAAATTCACTAAAAATGGAGCGATTTTGAAAGAATAGGATAACAGGCCATGGGTACAAATCTCTCCCTATAAAAGTCGGTGGATATAGACTTTTATAGGGGGAGAATAGCAAAGAAGTTTTTGATTCTTTATAATGTGAAGGATTGTCTTTTCCTTCGGTAAAAGTTTGAGCGGGTTTTTCGTATGTTGGTGCAACATCGGCTCACTGTTCTGCAAAATAGGCTGATCCATACAATGGCCAAACCAGCCGCCGATCGCTATCTGGAATTTATTGAACTATACCCGACTATTTCCCAAAGGGTACCGCAATACTATATTGCATCCTACTTGGGGGGGGCACCCGAATTTGTCAGTATTATACGTAAGCGGCTTGCTGCAAAGGAATAACAAGCAGTTCGAATGGCTCCATGTTGAAACACGTAGGTGATGACATGGGCCATTCGATTTAGAAAAAAGAAGGATGCTTTCCAAAAAGTGAATGTATTTATGCGTTGAGTTTTTCGGTAGCTTGATTTGAGCTGTGTACCAACTATATTTTGAGCTTTCGGACAACTAGACTTTGCAAAAGGTATGAGATATTTGCTACCTTTAGGCAGGGACTGATTTTAGCTATCGGTACCCGTAATCGCAGAGCTGTTTAAAATAAATCGTATTGAGCATGGAAGAGAAAGATTTTGGGAATGCCTTTTTGTATTCCTGTTATGTCGAGAAAGCATTTGGGCACGAACAGTTCATTCCCGAACATGTCGTTTTTTTTCAGCTATCTGGTGAAACACATCTGGACCATCAGAAAGGAAAATTGGTGGCGACAGAAGGGCAGATTGTGGTTGCCCGTAGAAACCAACTGGCCAAAGCTTTTAAATATCCCGCGAAAAATAATATTTACAAATCTGTTTCAGTATTGCTGGGGGCTGATCGGCTGAAACAATACGCGATGGACCATCACCTCCGTTCGGACAAAAAGTATCAGGGTGAGTCCAATATTGTACTGGAAAGTAACCTGTTTATAAAAAGTTATTTTGAGTCATTGACCCCCTATGCGGAAGCCATCGACCGAGTGAGCCCGCAGATGGAAAATATCAAGATCTATGAATTGATCACCTTGTTGTTGGAAAGCTATCCACAGTTAAAAGACCTGCTTTTTGACTTTTCGGAGCCGCATAAGATTGATCTCGAGCAGTTTATGGTTAAAAACTATCGGTACAATGTGCCTTTAGAAAACTTTGCCAAACTAACTGGGCGGAGTTTAGCAAGCTTTAAACGTGATTTTGAGAAAATATTCCAGACCTCTCCCCGAAAATGGCTGCAAGAAAGACGTCTTTCTGAGGCTTATTATCTAATTGAAAATAAGCGTCAAAAACCTGCAGATTTTTATCTTGATCTGGGTTTTGAAAACCTTTCTCATTTTTATGCTTCTTTCAAGGAGAAGTTTGGCATAACACCAGCGACGATCAATTCCGTTGCTTAACATTATTTCCGCCACCAGTAGCTAGGTGTTAAAGGGGGCTGATCGAGGTCAATGACCTGGCCGATCATGGGGGTAAGCATAGGCTGTTGTTGTCGTATTGCTTCCTTGGAAATACGTTCTAGAGGTTCATTCCAGGCATGATTGGCCAATACAAACTTGGACGAATGAACCGGAAACAGTAAGGAAGCTTTGAGATCATGTGCCGCTTGGACAACCTCCGCCGGCATCATGTGTATGTGTTTCCAACTGAGGTCGTATTGGCCATTCTCCAATATAGCCAGGTCAAAAGGGCCCAATTGATTACCTATCTCTTTGAAGTGGTTATAGTAGCCACTGTCCCCGCCTAAATAGAGCCGTATGGAAGGTGTTTGGAGCGCTTAAAAAAATAATCGTATAGGGCGACGGTCCAGGGCTGCGTGAGCTGTGGTGTAGGGCTGCTATTCTGGAATTTTCCGCCTTTAAACTGTTTCGATAGCTGTATGCGTTGAAGTCTTTCACCCGAGGGTCTTTTGCCGAATTGTGGATGCATCATATATAGTCCGATAAGAGCGATGAGAACTGCCAGTCCTAAGATTGTTCTTTTCAAAAATAGAAGCCACTTCTTACTGTTGTTTCTTGTTGCCATCTGCATATTGTATAGCAACAAATATAAGACTGCTGAGACAGATCTATTTTTGCTGATAGCTCAAATTTATGTGCTGTATGGCTCATTTCGGCAGATTCTCCGATCCACAATATAAAGAAAGTCTTAAAGCCCATAAAAATTCTTCTTTTACGCTCGGGAGTTGGTTGGATTATAGTTGGCTGGATATTAAAAAAAAGGGGGCTGTCCGATCTTTTTGGACGCCCCCTTTTTTTACCCTTTGTAAGGTTTTTTAGCGGCTTCGATGAGCTCTTTCATTTCTAATTTAATGTAATCTACATTTGGGGTAGATCCCGTAAGAAAATAACGTATATTTCCTTCCTTATCAATAATAAATTTTGCTGGAATTCCTTTGACTCCGAATTTCGCGGCCATAACTTCTCCGGTTTGTGGATCTTTTTGATCGTCATAGAGCACTTCAAAAGGATAATTATTCTTGGTGATAAAGGATATCACATTTTCCTTATAGTTCTTATCACGCTCCCAGGTATTCATGAATAAGAATTGTACATCCTTATCATCTGCATAAGAGTCCTGTGCTGCCTTCATTCCTGGAAATGAACGGATACATGGCTGACACCAAGTTGCCCAAAAATCCAATACCACAACTTTTCCCTTTAAACTGGCTAGGGATACTTTTTCACCTTTAAGATTGAGTAATTCAAAATTAGGTGCAGGTTTAAAAGTTGCCATTTCTTTGATATGGTTGCGAATGTTTTGCGTTAACTCTATTTTTAAGGATGCATTAAAATTCTCGTAGCCTTGAACAGATCCGTTCAATTCAGTATATAATTTTTTAAGATCATTTTCGACCGCAAATTGTCCTTTAGCATATAACTTGGTGAGAATATTATATGCCTCAAGCTTTCTTCCTGTGCCCATTAAAGATTTGTAGTATACCATCGCTAGACCATCCGCTTGCTCTGGCGCAGCTTTGAGCGCATTCTCAATATAATTTAGCGCTTCAGCGTATTTTTTTTGAGCAACAAGAATATTTACATAGGCTGACATGGAGCTTGCGTATCCCATCGCTGCAAAGCGAGCTTTATTGTCTTTTTGGTTCTCGGGAAGTGTTAAATAGTAATAGCTATCATCCATAGCGGTCTTTAGTAGTGGAGCCGCTGTAGTCGTGTCGCCTGCGCTCAGCAAAATTTGACCAACAGGTATATAGCCATTTCCGCGCCAGAATCGTTCTTTCAATTCTCCTAGATAATATACTGCTTTTGGGGCATTTCCTTCGTTGGCAAAACTTTGTGCTAAATTAGCCAATACATAATCATAAGTCAGTGGTTCTTCCTTGAAGTTTTTAACGGGCCATTTTTTTATGAGCTCATTATATGCTTTTTCTTTTTGTGCTGGCGTACTTGCATTGTAAAAAACATCTGTGATAAAGGCATCACGCGTTAGTGATCCTTTTGGATATTTTTTCTTAGCCAGTATTTCTGCAGATGCCTGCAGATCTTCTTTCCCTAAAGAACGCAAAATGTTGATTGTAGTACGGTAGTCTTCTTCCGATTTATACGTCTTTAATTCGCTCATTAATACATTAGCAAGCGAATCCTTTTGTACCAACGTACCTTTTTCTATAATGGGGAGATACTGTTGGTATTTGTTTTTTGCTGGTTGTTGTGCAAAAGATGCTGTTAGCGAAAACACCAACGCAGCCGTTAAGATTTTTGTTTTCATTTTTTGTCTGTATGATTTTTTAAATTCATTAATCTTCGTATCCTGGATTCTGTGTCAGTTTATTGTTGATCAAAATCTGGGCTTGTGGAATAGGATACAAGACATCCGTGGCCTGCCAGTTTGATTTGATTGGAGACAATACAGCGGTAGCACGATCGGTCCGCTTGAGGTCGAGCCAACGATGGCCGAACTCACCGAAAAATTCGTGTAGGCGTTCCGTTTCAATTGCAGATAGTAATTGTGTTTGGTTTAAGCTTGAATTAAGTCCTGCAAGTCCAGCGCGAGAACGGACAGCATCCACATCTGTCCGGGCTTCAGCAAGTTTTCCTAGTTTAGCCCTCGCTTCCGCGCGAATAAGATACTGCTCGGCTAAGCGAAGCATAATATGGTATTCGGAACCTGTTCCCGAGGATACTTTATATTTGGTTATGGCATAATAGATTTTGTTGGAGACCGTTTTTGAACTTGTCCAATTTGTTTTTCTTAAGTCAACCGTTGGAGATGTCTCAAAGCTATTGTACACAGCGTCCGGTAGGGTGTAGCCGGGTGTAGCTGTAGCCGCGGTAATATAATTGGAGCCAAATGTCGTTACTCCCGTTTGATTGCCAAGTTGAAGGATAACCTCATTACTTGAGTTTACAAAATTTTTATCTGGTGTCGGCATGCCATAATCAGATGACTGTAATACTTTGGTCGCATAAGATTCGGCATTTTGATAATCCTTTTGGTAAAGATAAACTCTTGCCAATAATGCACTTGCAGCAGTTTTGTTAGCTCTTCCTCTCGGGCTTGCTGTTGCATCATAGGCCGTCGCCATCTTACTTTCTGCATCTTTTAGATCAGCAATAATCTGATCATATACTTGCTGTGCAGAAGTTCGCGGAAGAATTGCATCTTCAAAAGCGTGGAGGTCATCACGTAATTGCAACGGCACATCACCATAAAGGTTGACGAGATAGAAATAGGTATAGGCCCTAAAAAATTTCGCTTCGCCCAGGAGCTGATCTTTTACACTTGGGGTAAGGCTGGTGGATGCGTCGAGACCTGATATCGCATTGTTTGCATTCTTGATAAGTTGGTAGCAATTTGACCAGAAATTAGCGACATTCCCATTTGTGTTCAGCAGGTTATTGCTGGCGAATTCCGAGGTATTTGCATCAGCCGCATTGTATTGAAGGTCGTCTGCAGCGATTCCCGTATAAAAGGTTGAAGTCCCGGCGAGATTGATGCTTAATGTTGTGGTATACAATCCGCGTATGACACTATTTGCAGAAGCATCTGTGGAGAATGCTTCGCCAGCTACAACTTGTGTCGGTGGAGCGCCCAATTCCACAAATTTTTCGCAGGAGCTGGTCAAAAGACTTCCACTGGTAATTGCTAATAATAATATGTTTTTATTGATGTTTAATTTCATGATCTCTAGTTTTAAAATTGACAGTTAAATCCAAATACAATCGTCCGTAATGGAGGCAATACCTGGGCAATCGTTCCAGTTCCTAGACCAGATGGACCGCCTTGTACGGTCGTTTCGGTATCCAGGACATATTTGTTCTTGGCCCAAGTAAAGAGATTTTGCCCTTGCATAAATACATTACAATTAGACATTTTTAATTTCGAAGTCCAGCTTTTGGGCAGGTTGTAAGATAAATTGACAGACCTCAATTTAATATAGGAAGCATCCCCATACACTGCATCGGAGTTGGTGTATTGGTTATAGGAATTGCTTAATAAGGCGCCGTCAGCTGATGATGCCGGTACTGTCGGGATAATTGCTCCCGGGATATTGGTATTGCTGTTATTTGGTGTCCATCTGTCCAACCAGTAATCGTTTTGGTTGACCAACGCACCTGGTCTTGTGTTGAGGATTTTAGTTACTCCAAAGCGGTGGTTAAATTGAAAGAATACTCCCAGTTCAAAGCCTTTGTAGGAAAAGGTATTGTTAAATCCACCATAGAAAGGTGTACCTAAATCTGCCACATAAAGGTCGTTAGCTGTAATAACCCCATCACCATTGCGATCTTCGTATAACGCTCTTCCTGTTGCGGGGTCTACACCTTGATAGTGATACAAACGGACCATATTGAGCGGCTCACCAACTAGAAAGCTACTTGAATAAAATGTGTTTTCAATTCCAGGAAATTCGACAAGTTTGTTTTTATAAAACGTGAAATTAGCAGATGTTTTCCATGTAAAATTTTCATTTGTAATATTGGTGGTGTTCAACTCCAATTCCAAGCCTGTATTTTGGATCAATGCCGGTAGGTTTTCTTTGTAACTGTTGTAGCCCGTTTGAGTACTTAAAACTAAATCAGTTATCTGGTCAGAAGAACGATTTCTGAAAAAGTTTCCAGTAAACAAAATTCGATCCTTCAAGAAACCTAGATCTAAAGCAAACTCCAGTTTTTTGGTTGTTTCCCACTTGATATATTCATTTGGAAGTGTTCCAATATTCATGGAAGGATTATTCAGATATGCGGTTGTTGAAGAGTAGAGTGGAAGATAAAGGTAATTTGAAATTTGATCATTACCTGTAGTTCCATAGCTCGCTCTCAATTTACCAAAACTTAAAAACGTTAGATTATCTTGTATAAAATCCTCTTTTCCAAAGACCCATCCTAGCCCTATTGCTCCAAAATTTCCGAATCGGTTTTTAGGTCCAAAACGAGATGAGCCATCTCTTCTAAAAGTTCCATTAAACAAATATTTCTCTTTCCAGTCGTAATTTACTTTTCCGAATAGTGCATTGTATTTGTAATATACAAGGTTATTGCTGGCAGTGAATAATCCTGCGGCACTGAGCGAACCTAAAAGTGCATCGTTTGAATAATTAGAACCATTGGTTGTCTGTGAACGGGATGAATTTTGCTGAAAACTTGTTCCAATTAATGCCGTAAATTTACCTTCGCCGATACTTTTTACATAATCCAATGTCGGTTCAATAATCCAATTTTCGGCCTTTGTATTAGAGAAACTGGAAGATCCAAGCGGGTTGGAGACGGTGTTGTTTAAGGAAGTAATTGGACGTTGATTATTTTGGTTCAACTGTGTGATGGTATAGCCAAAATTTGCTTTTGCAGTCAGTCCAGGTATAATTTTGTAACTCAGATTGGCGTTCGAGATCAAATTATTGGTATTACCAAAGTATTTCCGTTCGAGCAAGGCGATTGGGTTGTCAATAAAAGCTGATGACGGTAACCAATAGTATTTTCCATTGTCACCATAGATTGGATAATTGGGGGGCAAATTGTAGAGAGATGTGACATCAGAGGAAGGCATATCGGAATTGTCGTTGGCATAGCTAACTGATAAAGCGGCATTGAATTTTTTGTCAGAGGAGGTGTGATCCAAGTTTAACCGTGAGGTAAAGCGACTGTTTTTGCTATCTCCATAAAAAACAGTACTCTCGCGTCTATATCCCGAATTAAAGAAAAAGCGGGTAGATTCGTTTCCACCAGACATATTCGCTTGAACGTCGGTAATATGTCCTTTGTTTCCAATCAGCATTTTCTGCCAATCTGTCGATTTGTTCTGATCCCATAACATAAGATCTGGAGCGTTATCGGCTGTAGGTGTAACTCCAGCATTAGCAAAAGCCTCTTTTCTTAGCGTGAGATATTGTTCTAGGTTCAACATAGGGATAAAGTGGTTGACCTCGGTAAATCCGGTGTTAAAGTTGACACCAATGCGAGTACGACCTGCAGATCCTTTTTTTGTGGTGATCAATACGACACCATTTGCGCCCCGGCTACCATAGATCGCTGTAGCGTCGGCATCTTTCAAGACATCGATACGTTCAATATCCGCTGGATTAATCATGCTGAAGGGACTTAAGCCGCCTGAAGAAGCTGAGATACCAAATGAATTGAGGTTATCTGTTGCAGGTTGTCCGCCGTTAAAATTGGTAAATGGAACTCCATCAACCACGTATAGCGGTATTGAACCAGAGGTTGTTCCACTTAATGACGCTTGATTCCTAATCTGAATCTGAACAGCACTTCCGGGCACACCATTGTTTTGGGCGATCAATACACCAGACATTCTTCCCGATAGTGCGGCAAGGGGATTACTTACAGGTTGAGAGGTAATGTCCTTCGCTGTGATCGAAGCAACTGATCCCGTATTCAGTCTACGTGTTGTCGTACCGTAGCCAATAACAACCACTTCTTCTAAGCTTCCTTCTTCCGGTTTCAGTTTAATAGGAGTAGAATTGGCAATAAGCTGCTTTGCAGTGATATCAACCTTCTGATAACCAATAAAAGAAAAAGTAATAATGACATCGTCATTTGGAATACGCAGTCCCCATTGTCCATTGACATCCGTTGCGGTACTCGTTTGCATATTGCGGTATTCTGCTTTTTGCCAGTCCTTTATGATAACAGATACTCCTGCCAAAGGCGTTCCATTTTCATTGACTACTTGGCCCGCAATGTGTTGCTGATTCTCTTTTTTTTCTTTTATAGCGATAATGTCATTGTCCAATACTTCCCATGTTAGGTTGCTCCCGGCCAGAGACTGGGAAAGAAGATCTTTTACACTGATTTTCTTTCCAACAATATTGATTGTCGAGTTTGGGAGAGTCGATTTGCTAAAGAACATTTTGTATTTGCTCTTGTCATTGATTGTTTGAAATACATCTTCGAGTTTTCCTCCCTGGACGGAGACATCAATTTTTTCAGTTTGAGAATAGGCGAAGCTCTGTATATGCATGGCGCTAAGACAAATGAGCAGTAAAGCCAATCTCGACTCTTTTCTAAATTTGGGTTTTGTTTTGTTCATGTGAGTTATATAGGTTGATTGTTTTTAGAGTAGTTGTATTTGATTTTTCCCCGTTTTTTTAATTTGAAAGTAATTGACAGTTTGTAATGCTTTTAGGATATTTTCTAGTTGTTCGTTTTCGAATGTTGCTGAATAGCGTTGGTTAGCAACTGCTTTGTTTGTAATTTTAATTTCCACGCCATACATGCGTTCTAGTTTTAAGGCGATATCCAGTAATCTATCATCTTGAATGGTAATCCGATTTAATAACCATTCGGTTTCTAACGCGGATCCGTCTTTTTCAGAGATGGAAAATGGCTGAATAGCTATTGCCATAGGAGCCGATGCGGTTTTAGTAGTTGTAGATGGGAATTCCTTTTCAACTCCATATACCTTTCTGATCACAAACTTTTCTTTGGGCTTTAATATAAATTTCTGATTGTCAGTTCCTTTTTTCCAGATGGATACTTTGCCACGTACCAAAGCTGTTTGGGCATTATTTTCTTCGGCATAATCGCGCACATTGAAAGCGGTTCCCAGTACGCTAATTTCCATTCTTGGTGTATGAATAAGGAAGGGCTTGGATGGATTTTTGGAGACATCGAAAAATGCTTCCCCAATCAAAGTAACTTCACGTGTGCTGGAATCTTTGAATGAGGCGGGATAGATTATTTTGCTGGAAGCATTAAGTGTAACTTTTGTACCATCTTCTAGAACAATTCGCTGCTGTTGTCCGTTTGTTAGCGTAATTTCTCGATTGTTTGGTTGCGCAATTTTGTAAAGATAAAGAGCTGTAAAAGCGATACAGAGGATAGCTGCAGCTGCTGCAATTCTAGGGAAATTGAATGTTTTCTGATTCCTCCGAGTCAGTTTCTTTATAATTCTGCCATGAATGCGTGCTTTGAGTGCTTTCTGTACATGATCGGGTAGTGTTTTGATTAAATTCGGTCGGGATGAAAATGAATCGAAAAAACGTTCCACGACGTCCATTTCTTCCGAATTGGCTTCGCCTTTTAAGTATTTGTCAATTAGCTTTTCGAGCTCTTGGTTAGGATATTGCATATGATTAGTACAATGTTCACTTAAATAGTGCCCCTAAAAGGAAAAAATGTACTAGTCTAAATTGGTGTTTATTTGTAATTTACTTATTTACAGTTGTATAAAATTATGAGTAGCGTCAAAAAATGTTGGATAACAAGTTTTTTTAATTTTTGAATTGATACTCCGAGGTGATTTTGAACTGTATTTTGGGAAGTTTCTGTCAAATCACTAATTTCTTTTGTGGTAAGTCCATCTAAGTATCTCATTTTAAAGATTTCTTTTCTTTTTTGTGGGAGATGGGCTACCCATTGTTCAATTAAAGATTTTAAATCCTTTTCGGCATACTGATCTCCTTCCAGAATTTCATAACTTCGATAAAGGTGATGATTTTCTTCGATAAGGATATTTCTGCGTTTGTTTTTCTTATAGGTTTCAAAGACTTTGTATTTCATGCATGCAATGAGGTAGGATTTCAGGTTGTGAATCTCTCTACTGGGACAGTGTTCCCAAAGTTCAATAAATACATCCTGGACAATCTCTTCACAGGAAGCTAAATCTTCGAGTCTTTTGTAAGATTCATCTAAAAGTAAAGACCAATATTTATCATACAAAATATTGAAAGCCTCTAAATCGCCTTCTCGGAGCCTAGCTAACAAGCTTGCATCATTATGAGCTGGATCTTTATCGTTTTTCATGATATGATAGTGTGAAGTTGAATTCCTTAGATTGGTAGGGTTGAGGAATGTAACTTTTTTTCAATATTACAGATTTTATTAAATAAGGTCAAGATCTGTACGTATTTTTTATTTTTTGTGTTTAATCTTTTGAAATTCATTAAACATTTGACATCATCATTTGGGCTTATATTCATAAGAAATTGGTTTTTGAGCCGTAATTAACTCAAAATTAGGTTGAATAAAATTAAAATAGAATTCACTTTTAATTTTTCGAATAAATAGTCAAAAGTACATTTGTTTTTGGATGAGTACTGAAATTTATCTTGTTTTATGCTTGCAGAGCCATAAAAAATTCGGTTTTTATTGTCAAGGTTTAATAATATTTTAAATTAATAAAAGACCCCTAATGTTCATTAAATTAGAAATGCGTGAACTGATTGAATCTGCAAAAAAAGAAAAAAAAGGATAGTTGTCAGGATAGCAACAGATTTTGCTAAATCGTATCTTCGAAGGAGAGGATAAACCAGCGAAGCCACGATATGTACTTTCGGGGCTTCGTTGTATCGGGGCTTCGCTGTATAAGTCATCCAAGCAGGCCCCTTAATCCATCGGCTTAATTTGATCAGGATAGGGGATCTGCTGTCCCGTAGCTTTGTAGGTCGGCAATTGAGCCTTCCAAGTCCGGAGCTGATCAGAAAGTAATTTGCTGAGCTCGCTGGTTTTTCCTTTCATTTTTGGGGCAAGGTTGTTGAGTTCACCGATATCTTGCTGCAGGTTGTAAAGTTCAAGCTTCCCATTTTTCATATCGTAAAGCAACTTATAATCTCCTTGTCTTATTGCCGAGAAAAAGTTGATTCCAGGGCCATCTGGCACTGTCCACTTGTTGGGGATATTCCATACCAATGGCCGGCTGTTCCAATTGTCGGACCTATTGCCTTCCATTAAGGGCAAAAGATTTTTTCCATCTGGTTTTTCCTGTACGAGCTGATAGTGATCTATTTTGGCTAAACTGAGAATCGTTGGAAAGAGATCTTCGACCATAACAGGGGTAGCATCTGTGCTTGCAGGGTGCTGCTTGGCCTGTTTGATCAACAGAGGAATCCGGATTCCACCTTCGTAAACCGACCCTTTCCCAGCTTTTAATGGTAGGTTCTGTGTATGGCTTGGTCCGGTGCGCATAGGGCTTAGGCTTAGTCCGCCATTGTCGCTAAGGAAAATAATGACGGTGTTATCGTATAGGTTTTTGTCTTTAAGAAATTGAACGATATCACCCATACTTTTGTCATAACCTTCGACCAGTGAAGCATAAGCTGCTTCAGTGGAATCTAAGCCGCGGTCGAGGTATTTTTGTACAAAACGTGGATCGGGTTGGATCGGGACATGCACCGCATAGTTGGAAAAATTAAGGAAAAAAGGCTCCTTACGGCGTATAGGCTCTTCCAGTGCCTTCAGCGCCTCCCGCGTTAAGGCTTCCGTTAGAAATGTGGATGTGCCATGGTATTCCATAAGATCGGGAACTGCCTGATAACCTGCTTTACCAGGAAGGTTACCGTAATTCTGCTCGCCATAGTAGTTTTGTGGGTGCCCAGCGGAGTGTCCTGCAATATTGACCATAAAACCCAAATTTAAAGGGCTGGCACCAGGTGTTCCGGCAGATCCCCAATGTGCTTTGCCCACATGAATGGTGTAGTAACCATTGGCCTTAAGGATGCTTGGAAATGGAGTAGCATATATCGTATGTGGTATATTGGGCACAGGACTTAGTCCGTTGATATTCCAATCCGGTGGATTCAACAATTCATCTTTGCTATCGGTCGGGGTGTCAGCTTTAGGATGGGTCCAATTGGTGACACGATGATGAGCAGCATTTAAGCCGGTCAGAAAGCTCACTCGGGAAGGTGTGCACACCGGTGTTGCATACGCATTGGTAAATTTAATGGCTTCTTTGGCCAATGTTTCCAGATAGGGGGTATGAAACTTTTCGTTGATCGGCGTTTTGACCTTGTAAAATGGTTCGGACATGTCCTGCCAACCGAGGTCATCCACAAAAAACACGACAATATTGGGGCGTTCTGTTGTGGATACCGATTGGTGCTTCTGCTTAACTTTTGTTCGGTTGACAGTTTGCGCATGGCCTCCTACACACATACCCATGAATAACACCGCAAGGGTGAACGATGAATTGTTTTTGCGAAATAACATAGGGACAGTTTATAGTTTGAATATCGGGACTTATTATTGATCCAACGTTTGTAAATCACTTTGTTTGCCATTTACCGTATTGTTTGAAATACTGCTATTTGCGACACGTTCAAAAAATAAGGGCTTTTTATTCCAATGAAATGCAGGATATTCCTTATTGGTCTTGATTTGATTGTTGCGAAAGACCAATCCATTGACTGATTTGGCGTAAAGAATAGGCTTATCGAAGGTTTCAAAGCGGTTGTCTTCGATGACGATATGGCTATGGAAGTATTTCTGCTGATTTTTTAAATCCGGAATTTCTGGATAGATCGATATAATCGCATTGGTAAATTGGAACATATTGGTCAAGGCATTGATAAAAGTATTGTTCCGGATTTGAATATCGTGGCAGCTACCCGTTTCGTACCAACCATTGGCATCGCCACACAGGAGAATAGCTGTACCTGAAGTATGATCAAAGCGGTTGTTTTCTACCAGGGTCTTTTTTGGCGTGCTGAATAAAGCACCTCGTGCTCGATTGTGGCGTATGGTATTCCCGCTAAATAGCACACGTGGCGTCCATGTGAGGTTTTCGATGCCAATATCCATTTTTGTTGGGTCAATAGCTGGGTCCAGCGGTTTACTTAACGTGATCTTGAATTCGCGGATTGGGTCTGTGTTTTTCTCGCGTAAAACGCTAATGGATTGGATCTTATTTTTCTGGTCCCAGAGTTCCATTGTACTGGATCGTATAAATTGAACGGTATCCCCCTGGTAGCCCCAGTCAAAGCCGTAGGATTGATCGTGCATATAACGACCGATCAATGTTTTGTCATCTAGTCGTTTGGTGATCTTCAGGTAGGTACCATGGATATTGATGGCATCATCCATCATATTTTCATACAGTCCATTCTTCGATACAATAACACCCTTGCAACCCGAAAAATGTGTTGCGTCGGCCTGAGCTGTAAAATAACGCGGATCCTGATCGCTGCGAAGTGCAATTCGGAAACCTTCCAATGTGATGTTGTCCGTTAATTGAGCTAGCAAACCCATGCCTTCGGCGTAATGGACGGCGATATTTTCAAGTCGTATATTTTTTCCTTTATGGACAAATATGCCCGGATTGGGACGAAATCCCGCGCGCATGGCAACGACGGTACCCGGTATAAGCTTGCTGTTCTTCCATTGCTGCGCTTGAATAATACCCTGAGAGAGCTCTTTCACTTTGGTTGTGCCCACGCGGATATCGCTTGTATTATAGACTATCCGTTTGGTCTTTTCTTCAAAGGCAATCCCCGATGTCGGTCTCAGTTGCCAGCCTTCACCGGTATTGTAAAATATGCTGTCTTTGATCGTATAGGTTACCCAAGGTGCAGTTTGATAAGTAATTGTACCGTTGATTGTATCGTTTTGTAAAATCTTGACCTGGCAGATCTGAGGGCGCTCAAAATCGATGTGGATATTTTTCAACGTGAGGTTTTTATTCTCGATCAATGCGATAGGTAACATGCGTCCATGATAGATAAAGTCTGATCCTTGTCCATCAATTGTGATGTTGTCGCAATTTTCAAATGCCATACCTACGGTTTTGGGGTTGTCCTGATCGTGATTGGAGATGTAGTATTCGCGGGTTAGCGCCCCTTCTGGATGAAAGTCATAACGTCCCTTTTTGAATTTTAAAATAATAGGTTGTTTCTTGCCAATCTTGCTGAAGATGGATTGAATAGCTTTATTGACCAATGCCGTACTATTTGTGCCCGTGTTGGGAACAACACCATAGGTGGAAAGATCGATACTCTTCGTTGCGGACTGTGCAAGGCTGTCAAAATAAATAAATGGTAGGAGAAGGATAAGTAAATAAGGTTTTAGGATGTTCATGATGTCCTGCTATTGATAAATTGGTTTATATCGCACAAGTTCCCTATGGGATTGGCTTGTCGAATATAGGGATAATCGTTCAACATCCAAATTAAGTCGTAAAGCGTAGCGTTTTTTTTACGCACTACATCAATCAACATTTATCTTGCAGTTCAAAGGTAAATGGTATGCTTTTTACCATCACAGTGAATTGTCACAAAAAAATGGCGAATTCAACGATGGGCTTCATTCCATCTGCGTAGACCGCTTGGAGTACAACAAGGACGGCAGTATCAAGAAGGTAAAGCAGACTGATTTATTGACAGGTCCCAAATAATCGATGGGCGCGAAGACAATATGTTGCCAAAAAAAATTAACTTTAGGGGGCGGAACAACTGTTTCGCCCTTAAACCATCAAATACTTAATTGTTTAAAATGCTAACGAAGAATATCAAACGTAAAACCAATACATTGTTACGCACAATATGTTGTTGTTCTCTTCTTTCGGTCAATATGCTAAAAGGTTTTTCCCAGGCTAAAATGACGAAAGATTATGTTGACTATGTCAATCCTTATATGGGCAACATCAGCCATTTATTGGTGCCAACCTATCCAACAGTCCACTTGCCAAACAGCCTTTTGCGCGTTTATCCTGAGCGTGGAGACTATACGTCAGACCGTCTGTTCGGTCTGCCGCTTATCGTTACCAGCCATCGTGGAAAATCGGCATTCAATCTTAGTCCCATGGTGAAATTGCCAGGCAGTTTGAAACCGGTACAACTGTATAGTTACGATCAGGAGGAAATACATCCGTATGCCTATTCGGTGCTGTTGGATCAGGAGAATATTCAGGTAGACTATGCGCTGTCGCATCAGTCGGGGATGTATACCTTTACGTTTCAAACAACTTCTACAAAATATCTTCAGTTCAACTCGCAGGAAGGAAAACTTCAATGGGACGGACAGGGACTTTCGGGTACACAGGATATTGGTAATGGAACGCATGTGTATATTTATGCTATTCCCGAATCCAAGCCTGTTGCGGTAAAGCGACTGCAAGGCCAACAACTTGAAAATGCAACAGAAGCTGTTGGTAAGAATTCGTGTATGGTATTGGAGTTCAATCAGGCAGGGACTAGCTTGCGCATGAAATATGGTGTTTCATTTATCGATGTCGCACAGGCAAAAGCCAATTTAAAGCGTGAAATCAGCGACTTTGATCAAAAGAAGCTGGCTGAAAAAGGCCGTAAAATATGGAACGACGCTTTAGGTAAAATTGCCGTGGAAGGCGACAATGAGTCCAATAAACATGTGTTTTATACCTCCTTATACCGCACCTACGAAAGGCCAGTCAATATTTCTGAGGATGGCCGTTATTATAGTGCGTTCGACGGTAAGGTCCATCAGGACGAGGGCAAACCTTTTTTTACCGATGACTGGATCTGGGACTCCTACCGGGCACATCATCCATTGCGGGTACTGTTAGAGCCTGGCACAGAATCCTTGATCCTCAATTCTTTTGTCCGGATGTCTGAACAGATGGAGCAGCCTTGGTTACCTACTTTCCCTGAGATTACAGGTGATAGTAGACGGATGAATTCCAATCATGGTGTAGCAACTTTGTTGGATGCTTACCGCAAAGGAGTACGTAATTTTGACATCAAGAAAGCCTATCTGGCAGCAAAAGGTGCGATTACAGAAAAGACGCTAGCTCCTTGGTCGGGAAAAGCCGCGGGGAAATTAGACGAATTTTTTAAGGAGAAAGGCTATATTCCAGCATTATATCCAGGTGAGAAAGAAACGATACCAGAAGTAAACGGTTTTGAACGGAGACAGCCTGTCGCTGTAACCTTGGGTACCTCTTACGACTTATGGTGCTTGGCACAGCTTGCTCAAGAATTGGGTAACCAGGCTGACTATGATCTCTTTATGAAGCAATCTTTCAATTATAGAAATCTTTTCAACGAACAGACCAAATTTTTCCATCCCAAAGATGACAAAGGAAATTTTATCATGCCTTTTGATTATGTGTTTTCTGGCGGACAGGGAGCACGGGAGTATTATGGTGAAAACAATGCGTGGATATATCGTTGGGATGTACAGCACAACATTCCGGATCTGATCAAATTGATGGGGGGAAATGAATTGTTTGTCAAATACCTTGATGAGATGTTTCAGCAACCTTTGGGTCGGTCGAAATTTGATTTTTATGCGCAGCTTCCCGATCATACAGGTAATGTTGGACAATTTTCCATGGCGAACGAGCCGGCTTTGCATATTCCTTATCTCTACAATTACGCCGGACAACCTTGGATGACACAGAAACGGATACATAAACTGATCGGTGAGTGGTTTAGAAACGATCTTATGGGGGTACCGGGCGATGAAGACGGTGGAGGGATGTCAGCTTTTGTGGTCTTTTCCCAAATGGGCTTCTATCCTGTAACACCAGGTCTGACTTCCTACAGCATCGGCTCTCCATTTTTCCAGAAAGTGAGCATGCAGCTTCCTAATGGCAAGTCTTTTGTAATTATCGGCAAGAATGCATCTGCAAAAAACAAATACATTCAATCGGCGAAATTAAATGGGCAGCCGCTGAACGTTCCACAGCTGACCCATGCCGACGTGCTGAAAGGTGGCACATTGGAATTTGTGATGGGGGATAGAGCAAATCGAAATTGGGGAAACTAACATAGCTTGCTTACCAGCATAATCACGCCAGAAAGTAAAAAAGTAAAAAGCGCTGTTG
The DNA here is from genome assembly GCF_002494055.1 of Sphingobacterium sp. UBA7038. Classification (NCBI taxonomy): domain Bacteria; kingdom Pseudomonadati; phylum Bacteroidota; class Sphingobacteriia; order Sphingobacteriales; family Sphingobacteriaceae; genus Sphingobacterium; species Sphingobacterium sp. UBA7038. The sequence goes on along the minus strand of NZ_DLAV01000012.1, from coordinate 119,713 downwards.
ATCATCGATCAACAGTGCTTTTGTTATAGATAGTTGTTTTCCATTAGCTATTTACAATTAACCCAATTAATAGTCCATTAATAAAGTATTAATGGAACATATAAGTATTTGTTTTTAATATAACAACAGCGTTTCAGCTTGGATGCAGCCGGTTGCATTGTTTTTTATACTAAAAAAGTGACAAAGTGAATTTCAATAAATAAAAGACAATCGATTGCGTTATTTGCGCAATCGATTTCGTGACACCATTGTTTTGTTCCCATAAAATATCCCTCTAATTTAACGTACTGAACCAGTCACTCTAATACTAAACTGACAGACTCAATTTTACTAACTATTTAATTATGATTTCAAAATTTACAAGTAACCAAAAGGTAAGCCTGCTTGCTATTGCTCTTCTTGTTGCGTCTTCGCAAAATTTGTGGGCCGAAGAAATGCCGATTGCATTTAAACATACAGCAAAAGAGGCCGCTCAGAACCAAGTTACCGGGAAAGTAACCGCAGAAGATGGTCCTCTTGCGGCTGCGACTGTTTCGGTCAAAGGGACATCGGTATCGACATCGACAGATGCAAAGGGAACATTTGCAATTCGAGCTAAAGCGGGAGATATTTTGCTTGTTAGCAGCGTTGGCTACAAAACCAAAGAAGTGACAGTTACAGGAACGACCCTATCAATTCAGCTGGAAAGTAATAATGAGGCTTTGGAGGAAGTGGTCGTTGTGGGATTCGCTAAACAAAAGAAAGTAAATCTAACTGGTGCTGTACAGGCGATCACGTCAAAGGATCTACAGGACCGTCCCGTTACAAATGTATCCTCAGCGATCCAGGGTAAATTTTCGGGTGTAACAATTACTCAAAATTCAGGACAGCCCGGTAAAGACAACGGTACGATCCGAATCCGTGGCCTAGGTACTATCAATAATGCAAATCCGCTTGTTATTGTCGATGGAATAGAAAGCTCGATGAATAACATCAACCCCAACGATATTGAAAGTGTTTCGGTACTGAAGGATGGACCTAGTGCAGCAATTTATGGATCTAAGGCTGCAAACGGCGTTATCTTGATTACGACGAAAAAGGGCGGTAGTGGCAAGCCGCAATTGAATTATACAGGCTATGCCGGTATTCAGGATCCAACACGTCTACCGGAATATATGAACTCTTATGACCATGCTGTCATCTTAAACGAGGCTCTTAAAAATGAAGGGAAGACGCAGCGTTTCTCCCAGCAGGATCTAGAACTTTTCAAAAATGGATCTGATCCGGACGGTCATCCCAATACAGATTGGTTAGGGTTGTTGTATAAAGGGTCAGGTTTCCAGCAATCGCATAATTTGCAGGTTACAGGAGGAACAGAAGATGTGCAGTATATGGCTTCCGGAGGCTATCTAGGGCAGAAAGGTGTTATTAAAGTAGCGAGTTCGGACCGGTATAATTTACGCACAAATGTGGGGGCAAAAGTGTCTTCCAGGCTTCGATTTGATTTAGGGCTGGCGTATAACTATCAACGTATTACCGAACCCGTAAACCCTTATACAGGTGACATGGCACAGATCTTTAGACAGGTAAATCGTATTCCTAGTTTTATTCCATACAAATATAGCAATGGTGTGTATGGTCGTGGTAGCGACGGTAACCCAATCGCTTGGATGGATCTGGAGGCAAAGGACAATATGATCAATAAACATACGCAGGTCAATTTCTCCGGTGAATTTAAGATTATGGATGGATTGAAGATCAAACAAGTTGTTGGCTTTCAACCGATCGACAATATGTCTTCCAAATTCGTCAAAGACATCCAATACTATGCACCGAACGGTGATTTGGGACCTAAGCAAGGGGTGAATAATCTGACTGTTTACAACTTTCAATCTGAACGATTGACTTTTCAAACCTTGTTGACCTATGACAAAAAGATTGGTGACCATCAGATCAATGTTTTAGGTGGTTTTATGGATGAAACATTCCGTGCGGATTACTCCAGTGCTTATGCACAAGGTTTCTTAAATAATGATTTTTCAGAACTGAATTTGGGCAGCAAAGACGGAATGAAAGTCGATGGGGGAGCCAAAAAGCTAATATTACGCTCTTTCTTCGGTCGTATCAATTATGCATTTGCGGATAAGTACCTATTGGAAGCCAATGTGAGACGTGATGGAACATCGCGATTCTTGGGAAGCAATCGTTGGAGTACATTCCCGTCTTTCTCAGCAGGATGGCGTATTTCTCAGGAAGATTTCTTTAAAGAATCCTCGTTGTCTGATGTAATCTCAGAATTGAAATTAAGGGGCGGTTGGGGTAAACTAGGAAACCAACAATTAGCGGCAACATCAGACAATTCATATCCTTCTTCAGACGCTTATTATCCAGGCTTATTTACCATTTCTCCTGGTTATAACTATTCTTTTGGTGGTGAGATCAGTTCCGGTGGAGCCATCGTAGAATCGGCAAACCCAATATTAAAATGGGAGTCAACGACAAGCACCAACATTGGTTTGGACCTGAACTTCAAAAATAATCTAGGCTTTGTATTTGAATACTTTGACCGTAAAACTGATGGGGTATTGTTAAAACTGCCTGTATCGAACTTATATGGTCTTCCAGCACCTTACCAAAATGCAGGGAAAGTACAAAATAATGGGGTAGAGCTACAAGTAAATTATCAAAATAGTATCGGAGATTTCAAATATAGCATTGCCGCAAACGGTTCTTATATCAACAACCAGATTAAAAAATGGGCGAGCGACGAACCACAGGTCAATGGAACTTTCTATATCTATGAGCAGGGCCGACCAATCCGTTCGTTTTATGGCTACGAAACAGCAGGAATCTATCGTTCGGATGAAGAATATAAAAACAGTGGCATTCAAGGCGTAAATGGAACTGTAGGTGCTGGTGATATTATCTATAAAGATCAGAATGGCGATAAAAAAATCGATGGAAATGACCGTGTATATCTAGGTTCGCCTGATCCGAAATTCATCTTTGGTCTGACGTCCAATATGAGTTATAAAAACTTTGATCTGAGCCTATTCTTCCAAGGGGCCGCTAAAGTACAGGGCTATCTTTGGGGTGAAGCCATTGGCGGGATCTCGGGATCTGATAAACCGACAACCATTTTTGCAGATCGTTTCAATGCAGAGACCAATCCAAATGGATCGATGCCGAGGGCATTGACCAGTTGGTCACAAAATAGTCCTTCAGGCACTCCTTCCGATTTTTGGATACAGAATGCAAGTTATGTCCGCTTGAAGAACATTACCTTCGGTTATACCTTACCAAAAACGTTTACGGATAGAATCGGTATTAAAGGGGCCAAGGTATACTATAGTGGGCAAAACCTCTTGACTTTTACTGGTTTTGCTAAAGGATTTGATCCGGAGGCTCCAGCGGATTCAAGAGGTAATTACTACCCACAAGTGAAAACAAATGTGTTTGGTCTTAACGTAAACTTTTAATTGAAAATCATGAAACTTAGAAATATAACGATTGCATTGAGCGTAGCCACCTTATTGTTCTCTTGTCAAAAACTCGATCAGGAACCGTTGGATGCCTATAATGCCGATAATTTTTGGAAAACGGAAGCAGAAACCGATTTTGCTGTAACAGGTTTGTACAGCGGTACAAGGGGAAGCGACGGTAAGCTGGCCGAAGGATCTGCTTGGGAAGACGGTACACAGATCTTTTACATGGACTGTACTTCGGATAACTCCAATAGTGATTTCCCTTGGGAAGGATTCCAAGCTTTGGGAAATGGGACGGCAACACCGACAAACTCTGGAAACGCAGAGGCACGCTATACGTACGAGCATATCCGTCGTGCTAATTATATCCTTGAAAATATTGAAAAATCGCCGGTTAATGCTGAAAAAAAGAAACGGCTGACCGCTGAGGTACGCGTCATACGCGCATATAAGTATTTTGATATGGCGACCTTATTTGGGGGAGTACCTATCATTACGAAAACTTTGACCACAGAAAATTCGTTCGTGCCTGCAAATACGCAAAAAGAAGTATTGGAATTTGTGGAAAAAGAATTGAAAGAAGCTGCAGCAGATTTGTCGTTTGCTAAGGGAGGCGGGCGGATGTCAAAAGGTGCCGCCCTTGGTTTGTTGGCTCGCTGTTATGCTTTTGAAAAGAAATATCAGGATGTCATCAATACAACACAGGAGATCATCTCTTCGGCTAATTATAAATTATTCGATGATTATGCAACCCTATTTGAAGAGGCAAATGAAAACAACAGTGAGGTTATGATGAATATCGAATATTTGGTAAATGTTCAAGGATACACTTCACTCGGTATTATGCTGCCTAATTCGATGGGAGGATGGGGGTCTATTGTACCAACACAGAGCTTGGTAGATGCTTACGAAACTGCCGATGGACAGACTATTGATGAGTCGAAATCTTATGACCCTGCCAATCCCTATGAAAAAAGAGATCCACGCCTGAGTGCAACAATTGTTTATCCAGGAGCACTGTACAATGGTAAATATTTCGATCCATTAAATCCGAAATCGGAAGATTATCCATCTGGTCCAGATAATGCATCTAGCACAGCTTACAACTATAAGAAATATATCCAAAATCCGAGCAGTTATGCGAACATTTGGAACGTGGGTACCAACATTATTGTGATGCGTTATGCCGAAATGCTTTTGTTAAATGCGGAAGCAAAGATTGAATTGGGGATCATTGATAATAGCGTATATGACAATATCGATCTGGTTCGTCTACGCGCAAAGATGCCAAAAGTAGATAAAGCAGTTTACAGTGGTCAGAGCAAACTGCGTGAGTTGGTACGTCGCGAGCTGCGTGTAGAATTCGCAGGAGAAGGACGCCGTCGCTTTGATATTATTCGTTGGGGAATAGCCAAAGACGTAATGAATGGTCCTGTAAATGGTGCGCTGTCCAAAGGTACGGTCGATCCTAAAACAGGCAAAGTTACGTATACTTCGTTAACTGATCGTTTTTTCTCTGAAAATAGATCGTTCAAAGCTGGAAAAAATGAATTGTGGCCAATTCCGCAAGCTGTAATCGATAACAGTAAAGGAACGTTGAAACAAAATGTAGGGTATTAATTTTCTGCCGCTATATTTTTTACGAAGCAAGCAAGCAAGCAAGCAAGGCGGTTAAGTGATATACTCACTTAACCGCCTTTTTATTGTCATGTTATATTTCTAATTTTTTTGTGTAATTTTTTGTGGAAAAAGAAAAAATGATCATCTTATATTAAGTATGTCCTACTTTAGCGCGATACGCAGTAGACAGATCAATTATGAATTATATAAACTGAGATAGATGAAAAGTGTTTTATGCGCACTTGCGGTAACGATTATCCTAATCTTATCGTTTAATAAACTTGTTTATGATGATATGCCCGTAGCCAACACTACGATAATATTGACCGAAGTAAATCGTCATAAACAAGACGTCAGAAGTATCGCAATGACCGATAGTAATTTTTCGGATTTAAGGTTTTTTGATGCTATGCTAAAAAACAATAGAATCTTGATGTTGGGCGAAATGATGCACAATGACGGTGAAACTTTTAAAGCAAAAGCCAGGATTATCCGTTATCTCCACGAACACCTGGATTATGATGTTGTTTTATATGAGGCAGGGCAGTATGATATGTGGATGATGAATGCACAGATGGACACCCTAGTGGATAAGTCGCAGGAAAAAACGATCGGCAGCACTGGGCTATTTGACTTCTGGTGGAAAAATCAGGAAAATCAGCCCCTCTTAACATATTATAAAAAAACAAAATCAACGGAGCGTCCAATAATCCTCGGCGGATTTGATATCCAATTTTCAGGCAGGGGCTTATCAAATATACGCGTAAAATTATTGGAAGATTTCCTGCTTAAAAATAGCATAGATTCGACCAAATATCCTTTATTGAAAAAAAATAGCAACAGGCTGGAGTATCTAACTTATGAACCTTTTGCCAGTAAACGGCTCAATGCGAACGAAAAAAAACAGTTTCTGGCAGAACTGGATGAGTTGAACCGTAGGATCCGCAGCGGCGTAAAAGACTCAGAACATTTGATCTATAGTCGGTATCTGTCTGATATGAAAAACAACTTTGACAAATCTTGGCGCTTTATAACTGGGTCGATGCAGAGCATGCATTTTAGAGATTCACTGATGGCGGAAAATCTAACCTATCAGATCGATTCGCTTTACGCCGGCAAAAAGATTATCGTCTGGTGTGCCAATATCCATAGCTTTTCTGCTCCATACAATAAAGATTATCGGCCGCTTGGGACTTATATAAAGCGTAAATATGGCGCTCAAGCATATAGCCTGGACTTTACTTCCTATGGACGATACGATAAAACTGGCCGTGTTGTCGATAGAGTGGGTAAGTTGGCGGTGGAAAATGTATTTCATGCCACTAAATTGCCTTATTTCTTTTTAGATCTTCGGGAGTTGTCCAACAATAGTATTTTAAAACAGAATTTTAGTTCAGTCATCAATCAAGGGATTGATGAAGATAGAAGGTGGCACGACTTTATCGACGGCATTTTCTATATCGATATCAATAAAGATCCAATTTACCGGTAACACCAATGGAAAGTATCCTCACAAAACAACTTAGCTTTAAAATAGGCGCGAAAACAATCCTGGATAACATCAGTCTGCAGGTACCAGAAAAGGGTATTTATGGCTATCTCGGGCGAAATGGAGCCGGAAAATCGACAACAATCAAGCTACTTTTAGGTCTTTTGGAGGACCGGACAGATGCGATTTTTATTCAGGGAAATAGTCTTAGGACAAATCGAACACGTATCTATACGAATGTTGGAAACCTGATCGAATCGCCTTGTTATTATACTAAGTTAACCGTTTTTGAAAATTTAAAGTATTTGGATATCATTCATAAAAAAGGGAATAAACGCATTGATGAAGTGTTGGAAATGGTTGATCTTCATCGGGAGAAAAAGAAAAAAACGAATGCTTTGTCTATGGGTATGAAACAGCGGTTAGGGATTGCAATGGCGATATTTCATGATCCCCAATTACTCATTCTGGATGAACCATTAAATGGTCTCGACCCACAGGGTATTGTGGAAATGCGCAACTTGTTTTGTCACCTCAATGAACAGGGTAAGACGATCTTTCTTTCAAGCCATATTTTGAGTGAGCTTGAAAAAATAGCAACACACATTGGTATCATAGAAGGTGGGAAAATGATTTTCCAAGGAACTAAGCATGAGCTGCTGGGACAGGTTGACCGAGAAGTGTTCTTACGGACATCCAATCCTGCTGCAACAGTTTCTATTTTGCAAAATGCAGGTTTTTCTACCGTTAAGATCGATGGTCAAAATGTTGTCGTCAGTATAGGGGATGATCAACAATTTGATTTTGTGATCAAATCATTGGTTGAACAGCAGATTGCTATTTATGGGCTGGAATCCCGTGGTGCTGACCTTGAACAAATTTTTATAAACCTAATCGCTCGTGCAAATGGCTAATACATTTTATACTGCTTTTTTGTCTGAAAAGTACAAACTTCTTCGTAACAGGGAAATTTTTGGGGTCTTGATCGCACCTATGCTGCTCATTTTTGCGATTGCCGGTTATATTGTTTATGATGTTATAGATTCAGGAGGGGCAGTGGCGGTTCCTAACCCTTGGAAACTTCTGCTTGGCAGATATGTTTTTCAGTTTTTTTACCTGCTCTATCCCATCCTTGTTGCTTTATTCGTCTATGCCTGTTGTGATGTCGAGTATAAGAATAACAATTATAAAATACTCTTTACCCTACCCATCAGTAAATCGAATATTTTCTTTTCCAAAGCCGTCTTTATCCTGTTGACCTTACTGTTTTCAATACTCTTTGCTTACGCTGCATTTCTGATCAGTGGTTATCTGCTCAGTCTGATTTACCCCGTACTGGGGTTTCAGAATTATGATTTTAGGGTCGTAATCTTTTATACGTTTTTGAAACTTTTTATTACGCTCTCAGCTATCGCTATGATTCAGCTTGCCCTGAGCCTATTGTTCAGAAGTTTTATCTACCCAATTGGAGTAGGCATGTTTATGTTGGTCTTTTCCGTGCTTGTCGCACAGAAGAGTTTTTCAGATTTTATCCCTTATACAGGTGCCTATAATGCGGTAATGAATATCTTATCCGAGAATGATTCCTTTGCACGACTAGACTATAGCAACATGGTGATGGTTATTGTATTTCTATTGATCAGCTTTTATCTATTTAAACGAAAGGGGCAGTTTTAACGTTTCGTTCGTGCATGCCCCCTGATCGGCTATTTTTTGTCAAATTCTTTTTTATAGGCGCTTGGTGACTGTCCATATTTCCTTTTAAAGGCCGACGCGAAGTAAGATGCTGATGAAAAGCCGACACTACTAAATATTTCGTTGATGGTTAGACCCTCAGCCATCAGGCTTTTGGCTTTCTTTAATCTTCGTTCCACAATATACTCATTGACACTGCAGTCGAGCAGCTGTTTCACCTTACGATAGAGCTGAACGCGTGAGAGATGGAGGTCGTTGGCAATCCCGTCGACGCTTAACCGCTGATCCGATAACTTGGATTCGACAATGGCGGAGAGATTGTTTAGGAATCTTCTGTCGCTATCGTTGACCTGTTCGGCTTGAGTACGCTCAAACTGTTCGACGTTGCTGCTATATTTTTCTTTAAGCTGATGACGCGATTGAAGGATATTTGAAATACGTATCCGCAGCAGTTCGGCATTGAATGGCTTAGTAATATAGTCATCGGCCATTAATTTGCTCCCCTCAAGCATGGTTTCTTCATTGGCAAGTGCACTCAGTAAGATGACGGGAATATGTGCGGTCTGATAAAAGGCTTTGATGTCTTTCAAAATATCCAGTCCGCTTCCATCAGGAAGCATAATATCGGTGATCACCAGGTCTGGAAAATGTGTCTTCATCATACTAGTGGCTTGCTGGGCATCCTTCGCCAGAAACAGGTTGTAATCCTGTTCCAATAACGAGCGGAGATAGTCTCTGATTTCATCATTATCTTCGACGATCATAATGCTCTTCGATTTGTTGGATCGAAAAGAAAGATTGTTGTCTACCACCTTTGCTGTCGTGTCCAGTAGATCTTGTTGCTGAAACAATGGTTTTTCTCCACTGTCGAAACCGGCCAGTTCAGCAGGTTCATAATGACCGTTCCCAATTGGCATACGTAGGGTGAAGATCGACCCATGGCCGGGTTTGCTACTCACAGTGATTTGGCCATGATGCAGTTCGATGATCTGTTTGGTGTAGGCGAGGCCGATTCCGGAGCCATTACGGCTACTGGCGCCCTGATAAAAAGGATCAAAAATGTGCTCAATATCACTTGGGGCAATCCCCAGGCCATTATCCAATACCCGTAGATAGAAATAGTCTTTGAAATTGTTTTCTTCCAATATAATTTCAATTCTGCCACTTGCCGCCGTATGTTTGATCGCGTTGGACAATAAATTGGATAAGACCTGTTCCATGAGGTATTCGTCCATCCAAACCTCTTTCAAGCTTGTTTTGTTGACATAACTGACGGAGATCCTGTTTTTCTTAAATAAGGGCTTGAAACTACCTATTACCTGCTGAATAAATGGGTCAATGTAAACGATGGCCGCATGTAGCTTAATCTTCGATTTACTGATGCGATGGATATCAATGAGGTCGCTGACCAAACGTTGTAGTTTTTTTGCATTCCGTTTGATGCGTGACAGCTGTTCTCTGACCTCTTCGGTAAGATCTTTTCGTAATTCAAGGTCCTCGATAGGCGCGATGATAAGGGTTAGCGGGGTTTTAAATTCATGCGAGATATTGGTGAAGAAATTATTTTTGATTTCTGCCGCTTGCTGAATTTGACTGTTCATTTCGACGATCTGTTTTTGTTGCGCAAGAATCTCGCTATTCTGGATTTCCAGATGTTTGTTCTTTTCCCAGTTGCTTCTGATCACGATAATAGAAATTCCCCCAAAGACAACAGCTAGCACCAAGCTAACGACCAATACATTAAGAACGGACTTTTGGCTTTGGTAAATCTTATTCTGTTCCGTAATGAACTCCTGTCTTTTGTCAATATCGAGCTGCTGTTGTTTTATTTTATCCGACTGCAGGGCAAGCAACTCCGCGTTGGTCTTATCGATAACAGAGGTTGCGAGTATATTCTCGCGGCGGTAGTTTTGGTGGTTGATGATAGCCAAGGCCGTTCGAATGGCTTCGGCCCCGCCAGTAGGATAGAGTATGGAAGCAAACATTTTGCCCTGTATGATCTGTTCAAGGCCATTTCCGGGACCAGGAAGAGCATCAACACCAATTATCTTAATATACTTTTTGATCTGGGCTTCGTCCAACGCTTTTTTTACCCCCATGGCCATCTGATCATTGAATGTAAAGATGATATCACTCTGGCTCATGACGTTTATATGCTTACGCATTTCCAGATAGGCTTTATTTTTCTCCCAGCCGCCGTGAATGACGCCGCTCACCCGCACCGCTGTGGCATCTCCAATTTGCTGCATAAAGCCTTTTTCACGCTCTATTGAAGCCGAAGTGCCCGATAATCCAGTAACCAGGCCGATCGAACCATTGTTTTGTAAAATGGTGCGGCTATACTGGCCCGCCAGTTTTCCGATAGCAAGATTGTCTGCCCCCACATAGGCATTATATTGGCCTGAGGATGTCTTACGGTCAGTTACGATGACGGGTATATTGCGTTGAAATACCGAATCTACTATAGGGGTAAGGGGCTCGGCCTCATTTGGCGATACAATCAGAAGATCGATATCCTGTTTGACTAATTCCCGAATTTGATTAATCTGGACATTATTGTCGCCATGGGCATCTCGATAAAGAAAGTCAATATCCGGATTGAAGGAAAGTTCCCTTTTCATTTCTTCGAGCATGGTTTGTCGCCAGGCATCATTTCCGATACACTGTGAAAAAGCAATAATCCGCTTTTTCTTCTGGACCATTGGTTGACATCCACAAAAAAGAAGCAGGATCAATATGCCACCATAAATGAAATATTTTCCCATGATTTTTTTCCCTTCAATATCCGAATATACATTATTTAGTTTTTTTAGGCTAACCTCGTCTTTGTTAGTGTATTCTTTACACTGATATGGAAACTTTCAAAAATGTATCATTTTCTAAATTTTCTGTTTAAAAAGTGAAAGTTTTAAAAAGTAATACTAGTGTAAGTTTCAGATTTTTAGTGTTTTAATGTTTTTTAAAAAATGTTACATAAATAAATGTTTTTGCGAAGCTCAAATTTAAGTTAAGATGAAACCAGGTTTAAATTTGGATTAATCAATTATAGATCATCACATGAACAAAAACACGGTACTAGCTTGGTCCTTTGTAGTGGCTTTAGGCGGATTTTTATTTGGATTTGATACAGCGGTTATTTCAGGAGCAGAAAAGGCCGTGCAGGAACACTGGCATTTAAGTGAGTTTCAGCATGGATTGACCATGGCCATTGCATTGATCGGAACAGTTGTTGGAGCAGCGCTGGGTGCACTGCCTTCAGATAAGTTGGGGCGTAAGAATACTTTATTTGCGGTTGCAGCTCTTTACTTTATCTCAGCAATAGGCAGCGCATTGGCGAATGACTGGACGACATTTATTTTATTCCGCTTTTTGGGTGGTATAGGCGTTGGCGTCTCTTCGGTAACTGCACCAATCTATATATCGGAAATATCTCCGGCGGCATCGCGTGGAAAATTGGTCGGACTTTTCCAGTTCAACGTCGTATTGGGGATTCTGATTGCCTATCTGTCCAATTACTTTATCGGTCAGGTAGGGGAGGAGTCCTGGCGTTGGATGTTAGGCGTACAGTGTTTTCCGTCGTTATTATTCTTCGGTCTGATCTTCCTTATTCCGGAAAGTCCAAGATGGTTACTGCTGCACAGGGGTAATTTAGCTGAAGCAAAACGAATTATGAAAAAAATCAACTCGGATGGTTACGAGCTGGAGATTTCAAAAATTCAGGAGTCCAAAAACAATACAGCAGGGGAGGGCAAACTCTTCGTTCGCGAAAATGTCAAACCTATTTTATTGGCCTTTTGTTTTGCGCTATTCAATCAGGTTTCAGGTATTAACGCAATTATCTACTATGCCCCCCGTGTATTTGAAATGGCCGGCTTGGGCTCACAGAGTTCATTGCTTTCAACAGTTGGGATCGGGGTTGTCAATTTTATTTTTACGTTGCTAGCGATCAATTTCATCGATAAGGTCGGTCGAAAAAAATTAATGTTGGTGGGCTCCATTGGACTGATTGTTTCTTTGGCACTCGTTTCCCATGCTTTTTATACCAATCAAACGACGGGTTTTGCGATCACCATCTATCTGATGAGTTTTATTGCCTTTTTCGCATTCTCGCAAGGCGCTGTGATTTGGGTGTTTATTTCGGAAATTTTTCCGAATGATGTCCGTGCTAAAGGACAGACATTCGGCAGCTTGACACATTGGGTGATGGCGGCAATTATTACCTTTTGTTTTCCTGCATTGACGGAAATGCTCGGCGGGGGCGGTACCTTCTTGATCTTTGCCCTATTTATGGTTTTACAGCTTATCTATGTGCTTAAGTTTATGCCGGAGACAAAAGGGAAGTCACTGGAAGACCTTGGGCATACCATCAATCTACATTAGTCTTTAGCTGGACTAAACGAATAGGCGTCGGAGTAGCCATGGCGCGACTGGCGCCTATCGAAAGCTATTTAATCAATGACATTATGATAGCAAGTCGTGTGTATCTATTGTCAACATTGAACTTAAAGGGAAATATAATAATCAATTCGTTACATGGCTTTTGGCGCTCGGCCGAAGCTTTGTGAAAAAAGAAGAAATATGAAAAACGGAGAAAAATCAATACAGGGTATTTGTTTTGGAGAGGTACTTTGGGACAATCTTCCTACAGGTAAAAAATTGGGCGGTGCACCTTTGAATGTGGCTTATCACCTCAATAAACTGGGCGTTACGACGCGTATGCTAACACGCATAGGGCGTGATGAAAATGGTTATGAACTACGTAAGGTATGTGAGGATCTGGGCATTCCGACCGATTTTTTCCAGTACGATGAGTTATTGCCTACCTCAACCGTAGAGGTTTCGATCGATGCTAAACGCGATGTGCATTACGATATCGTTTATCCGGTAGCTTGGGACAGAATAGCAGTAGATAGTGCTGTTCTGGAAGCAGTTGCAACGGTGGATTTTTTGGTATATGGAAGTCTAGCCTGTCGGGATGAAGTAAGCTTCCAAAGTTTGCTGTTATTGCTTGAAAAAGCCCGCTTTCGGGTGATGGATGTCAACCTGCGTACACCTTATTTTGGTCCTGAAAAAATACATAAGTTGTTGGCATACGCTGATTTTGTGAAAATGAATGCCGAGGAACTGCATGTTATTTCCGACTGGAATGGCGCTACGGAAGCCTATACCGATCAGCAGCGTGTAGACTTGATCATGGCCCGTTTTGCAATTCAGGAGGCAATTGTAACCTATGGTGCAGATGGAGCTGTGTATCATTATAAAAAAGATAATATCAGTTATCATTTCCCGGCCTTGAAAGTTCAGGTAGAAGATACAATCGGAAGTGGTGATTCGTTTTTGGCGGCTTTCCTCACCAAAAGGTTTCAGATGCAGGAGGGTGTTCAGCTGGAGGAAGTACTGGAATTTGCGGCGACCTTAAGTGGGTTTGTGACGCAGAGCCGGGGGGCTTGTCCTGAATATAACAATGAGGTCATCAATCGATTCCAATGGTTGCATCCGATCTTCAATGGAGGCCAGAAGCAACAGTAAGTATACTGCTTCTTAAAGAAGCAGTATACACGCTATCATCATAAAATAATCAATCTAAATAATTAACCATTTACGCATAACCAATTATGTTTACAAGACAGAAAGCAATGCTGCTCCCGTCTTTGGCACTTTTTTCTGTTGTCGCATTTGCGCAGCAGACTGAAATCCGGGGAAGAATTACGGATAGTGGAACAGCAGCACCTATAGTGGGGGCATCTTTAGTGGTGAAGGGAACCACAATAGCTACCAAGACAAATGAAAAGGGAGAATTTGTCCTCCAGACATCGGGCAATCAGGGCACATTAGAAATAAGTTATGTCGGCTATGCCACGCAGACAATTGCTGTTGCCGGAAGAAAGTTCCTCGATATTCAGCTTACGAGCACCGAAAAAGGACTGGATGAAGTGGTCGTTACGGGATATCAAACCGAACGGAAGAAGGACTTGACTGGTGCAGTGAGTGTTGTGAATGTTGCTGAGATGATGAAGGCTCCAGAAAATAACGCAATGAAATCCCTGCAAGGAAGGGTAGCCGGTATGACTGTAACTTCGGATGGTAGTCCAAGTGGAGCGGCAACAGTGCGTATGCGCGGAATCAGTTCGATCAATAGTAGTCAGGATCCCTTGTATGTCATTGATGGAACCCCCACACAGGGCGGAATGCACGAACTCAATTCGAATGATATCGAAAGCATTCAGGTTTTAAAGGACGCTTCTTCGGCGAGTATCTATGGCTCGCGTGCAGCCAATGGTGTTATTGTCATCACTACGAAAAAAGGAAAGCTAGGTGCCCCTAAACTTACAGTAGACGCCTACGCCACCAGTACGCATTTTAATAATCGCATGAAAGTGCTCGACGCACAACAATATGGTCGTGCCCTATGGCAGGCAACGATCAACAGCGGTGGCAATCCAAATGGAAACAATATTGGTTATCAGTTTGAATGGAATAACGATGCGAATGGCGTGCCTCAGCTCAATACTGTTTTTGTTTCCAAGTATATTGATCGTGAGCACACCATGTATGCTTCAGATACCGATTGGTTTAAGGAAGTTTCGAAACCAGGATTGCAGCAGTCATACAATGCGACATTGAGCTCCGGAACAGAAAAATCCAGCTCCTTTTTCTCCTTAGGTTATTTGCACAACAATGGCACACTCCGTTACACGGATTTCCAGCGAATATCCGCCCGGATGAATGCTGACTATAAACTGTTTGATGGGAAACTGGTTGTTGGAGAGAATTTTACGGTAAACAACACGGGTGAAGTGCAGGTCCCCGGCGATGTACTTGACCTTTCGTTGAAAGCTTTACCGATTATCCCCGTGCATACGGTAGATGGAATGGGCTGGGGGGGACCAGCATTAGGAATGAACGACCGTCATAATCCCATGCGTGTACTTTACGACAATAGAAATAATAAATACAATTATTGGCGTTTGTTTGGGAATGCCTATGCCGATCTACAGCTGATAAAAGATCTGCATGTTCGAACCAGTTATGGCCTGGATTACAGTAATTTTTACAAACGTAATTTGGAAGTATCCTATCGTTCGGGATTTATGAATAGCAGCCGGAGTGGGGTTAATATGGAACAGTCCCATGGAATGAAGTGGACTTGGTCCAATACGGCGACATATCGGAAACAGATTGATAAACATACCTTAGATGTGCTTGCCGGTATGGAAATGAACCGTCAGAATGATATCAATTTTAATGCCTATACTGCCGGAGATGGCGCCTTTGCCATAGAGACACCTGAGTATATGTGGCCAGGTGTGAGTACGGGCACAGCGGCAGTAGGCGGTGGCTCTACGGGATTCTCGCTGTTATCCTATTTTGGAAAGGCCAATTATTCCTATGATGACCGCTATCTAGCTTCCTTCACCGTGCGGCACGATGGTTCTTCCCGCTTCGGTAAAAATAACCGCTTTGCAACTTTCCCGGCGGTAACAGCGGGGTGGCGGATTTCGTCCGAGCGTTTTATGGCAAGTACGAAAAACTATATTTCGGACCTCAAGCTGCGTGTTGGATGGGGGCAGACAGGTAACCAAGGTATAGGTAATCTGGCTACCTATGCGCTTTTCGTTCCCGAATATGGTGTTGCTGATCCGACATGGAACATCGTGGATGGCACAGCATACGATCTCTCAGGCGCAGGAACGGGAAAATTACCGTCGGGATATCGCAAAATCCAAACAGAAAACAATGACCTGAAATGGGAAACCACAACGCAGACGAATATAGGCTTAGACTTTTCATTGTTTAATCAAAGTCTCTATGGTTCGATTGACTGGTATGTCAAAGCAACCAAAGATATGTTGATCAATCCAGCCTATATCGGTGTGGTTGGAGAGGGCGGTTACCGTTGGGCGAATGGTGCCTCCATGGAAAATAAAGGTTTGGACCTATCGGCTGGATATCGTAATAAAACATCGTTTGGACTGGATTATGATGTGATGGCTGTGTTCTCTACCTATAAAAACAAGGTGACACATTTGCCCGAAGCGGTAGAAAACTCCTATGGAGGTCGTCAGGGAGATAATATTATCGGCCGGCCGCTGGGATCATTCTATGGCTATGTCACCGACGGTATTTTTCAGAATCAGGACGAAGTGGATGCGCACGTCAATCAGACCGGTAAGGGGATAGGGCGTTTACGTTACGTCAACGTCTATGATGCGGACAAACAGATTACGGATATGGACCGTACCTGGATCGGTAGTCCACATCCTGATTTTTCCTATAGTCTCAATATTGTGCTGAAATATAAAGGGTTTGACCTGTCGGCATACTTTCAGGGGGTACAGGGGATAGATGTCGAAAACTGGCTGAAAAAACAAACAGACTTCTGGAGTGTGGATGACGTCAATTCCAACAAAGGCCTGCGGTTGCTGAATGCATGGACCCCACAAAATCCAACGTCGACGATTCCGGCCTTACAAACGACAAACAACAATGACGAGGGCCGCCTGTCAAATTACTTTATCGAGAATGGATCTTATATGAAACTCCGGAATCTGTCTCTGGGCTATACCTTGCCAACAGCAACAGCCTCACGCCTGCGTATGAGCCGGCTAAGGATCTATGTCACCGGTCAGAACCTATTTACCGTTAAGTCAAAGAATTTTACAGGTGTAGATCCTGAAAATGTAGGTTGGGGGTATCCAATTCCAACGACCTGGACAGCTGGGGTAAATATTGGATTTTAAAAAGGGGAGAAATAAGGCTATACACTTATAAATAATTTATACGGATGAAAAAAATAACCACTAAAATAGCGATACTTATGGTTCTTGCTGGACTACTTCCAGGATGTACCAAATTTTTGGATCAAACACCCAATGGTGTGCTGAGCTCCGATCAGGTTAAGGAGCCAGAACGATTATTGACAGCGACCTATGCCGCTTTGGGCAATGATCATTATGACGTCCCTTTTAGCTTATGGCCCTACGGTACGGTTCGGTCGGACGATGCTTATAAAGGCGGATCGGGGCCACAGGATATCCAGACCTTTCATTTTCTTGAGGTCTCAAATAACATTACAACCAATTTCGCGGAGTTGGATAAATTGTGGTTTCAGTTGTACGTTGCAATTTCGCGTGCCAATACAACAATCAAGACCATACAGGAAATGGACAATTTCGATGGGAAGGAAGAAAAACTGGGTGAAGCACGCTTTCTTCGGGGGCATTTTTACTTTATGCTCAAGATCCTTTTCAAATATGTGCCTTATATCGATGAAAATGTACCAGTAGACAGCTATGAAACCGTATCGAATAGAGCTCTAAGCAACGATGCATTATGGCAAAAGATTGTAGCGGATTTTCAGTATGCGGTAGATCATCTTCCTGCTGTGCAAACGGAGGTCGGTCGGGCCAATCGTATCGCCGCTGCGGCTTATCTCGCCAAAGCCTACCTGTATAAGGGATACCGTCAAGACAATGCCGAACGTAATATGGTGACGGGTATCGATGCGGGAGATTTGGAAAAGGTTGTACAAAATACGGATATTGTGCTTTCATCGAACCATACGCTGGAAACCGACTTTGCATTTAACTTCTTGCCGGGCAAGTATGAAAATGGGACAGAAGCGCTGTTTTCAGTTCAGTTTTCAAAAGATGACGGGACAAAATTTGGGCGTGTTAACTTTTCTGATGTACTATCTGTACCTATGGGGCTGGGCTGTTGTGATTTCAATAAACCGAGTCAAAGCCTTGTCAATGCGTTTCGCACAACGGGTAAAGGTCTACCTCTGGATAATTATAATGCGTTGAATAGCTTTAATACCTCCGAGAAGTACGACCCGAGGTTATTCCATACAGTTGCAATTCCGGGCTTACCGTACAAGTATAGTAGCAAAAGAACATACGAAGAAAGCTGGAATCGTAATCCGGCGGAGTATGCTGTTTACGCCTCGTTAAAAGAAAATGTAGATCCCGACTGTGATTGTTTTGTCCCTATGGTTCCCTTCTATGCGAATACAAAGAATCGAATTGTATTGCGTTTTGCCGATATGCTGTTGATGCGGGCAGAGGCGCTTATCGAGCTGCATCGTTCGATTGAAGCACTGCCATTGATCAATCAAGTGCGTACGCGCGCAAAAAATAGCACCTCACTTACGGGATATGCAAATGATAAAACGCTGATCGAAACGTACAAAAATGGAGATAATATTGTATGGACCGAAGAAAATGCCCGGAAGGCGTTACGTTGGGAAAGACGTTTGGAGCTTGCAATGGAAAATGGAAGATTCTTTGATCTGGTACGTTGGGGAATTGCAGACCAGGCCATGAATGCCTATTATGATGTAGAAAAGTCACGTCGATCTTATTATTCCTCGGCACATTTTACAGCAGATAGGAATGAATATCTGCCGATTCCCGAAGCACAGATCAGATTAAGTAAGTATCTGTACAAACAAAATCCAGGCTATTAAACAGGCATTTATTGTTGAACGATTAGTATAACCAATTATTCCAATGAACACATTAAACAATTATATAAAAGTAGGGATTACCATCCTGCTTATCGGGCTTCTCGCTGCCTGCAAGCGTGATGCGGATAGTACACTCAATTTGAGTGCAGATGTAGATGTACTTTCTTTCAAGGTCGGCAATACCATTGGGAAAGTAGATCAGGCAAAAGGTACCATTCTTGTTATGGTTCCTGAAGGTACAGATCTTTCGGCGGTGGCTCCGACAATTGAATTGCCCAGCAATGCAAAGGTTTCTCCAGCTTCAGGCATCGCCCAAAATTTTTCATTTTCTGGCACAACACCGATTACTTACCGCGTTTTTAATGGTAATCTTTTCAATACCTACCAGGTAACCGTCAAAGAAATCAAAGCAGAAATAACGGCATTCCGCATCGGAGAAAAAGTAGGGATCATTGATCAGAAAAATAAAAGCATTAAAATTTACCTACCCCTGGGGACAGACCTAAAGAATCTATCACCTGCGATAGAATTTACAGCCGGAGCAAGCATAACGCCCAATCAGAGTGGGCCCGTAGATTTAAGTTCCCCCATAAAATACAGCCTTGCGTATATGGGGCAGACTTTCCAATACACGGTAACTGCCCTATTGGGTACAGAACCCAAACAAATCTTTATGATTTATAATGGTGAAACCAGCGTTCCACATTTCGACGGGTTAGGGGTGAGTACGGTAGATTCACCTTATCCCAATCCGAAAACCACTGGAATTAATGCAACACCCTTCTGTGCGTCTTTTGTACGGGACAATAAAACTGGTGAAGGCTGGCACGGTGGAGCGCTCTGGAATGCAAATAAAGTGACGATCAATCCGGCAGAATACGGGCGTTTCTCGATGATGGTATTGAAAGATGTAGCTGGTGATGTGCAATTGGAAATTCAATCGGATGGCGAACAGAATAAAGATTGGTTGCGTGCCAATTATTCGAAAGATCATGTCGGTGAGTGGCAAGAATTGGTTTTTCAGATTCCTGCCGGAAGAAAGGCTATCATTAACAATATACTGGTAATGCCACATGAGCATCCTAATGGACAGCCCGTGGCATTTCCTACCCAACGGATGTACTGGGACGAATTGAAGGCATTACCTAAAGAGTAATCGAATACAAACAAAACAAGTTATTATAAAAAGCAAAAATGATAGCTAATCCAGGGATTAATAGAAAGATTTAAATCATGAGACCAAAGATATATTTGCTTCCGACAGTATTCTTGCTAAGCTTGTTGACAAGTTGCAAGAATGGGGACGAGAGTTCGATAGGGCTGGATAGGCCCATGGAAATACTGCCTGTGGATAGTTCTACGGCTTGTATTTCGGGGCAGGAGGCGGGCCCCTATCAAAGGTTCTACAGACCCCAGCAGGGGTTTGTGGGCGATCCCATGCCTTACTACAATGCCAACGATAACAAGTTCTACTTGTTTTATCTGTATGAAAATGCCAACAGGCATCCGATTTATAGTACGCGGACAAGTGACTATGGAACATTTGAGGGCTATACCGAAGTCTTGTCGTCGGGTGCTGTGGGGAGTCAGGATGAATGGATCGGAACAGGAAGTTTTATTAAAAAAGGAACATTGTATTACTGTTTCTATACGGGGCATAACAATGTTTTTACGCCTGCGGAAAAGATTATGTTGGCTACGTCAACTGATTTAATGAATTGGACCAAGCAACCAGCAATGGCGCTGCAGGCTGCAGCGGGCTATGATCAAAATAATTTTCGTGATCCACAGGTTTATTGGGATGAAGGCCGCAATGCCTACGTCATGTTAGTCACGACACGAAAAGACGGAAAAGGAACGCTGGCACGTTATCAGTCGACAGATTTAAGCAGTTGGTCTATGATTGAACCGCTCGTTGCGACCACAGGGACAGTGGAGAAATATGGAATCGAAACAGATGCAGAACTATTGGAATGCCCGGACCTATTTAAAATGGGCAATAAATGGTATCTCTTGTTTTCGCGGATCAACCGGGATGAACATCGCAAGACATTTTATCGTGTTGCGGATTCCCCGGATGGCCCCTGGACGATCTGTCGGGATAGCGAAGGACATCATGAAACCTTCGACGGACGCTATCTCTATGCGGGCAAAACGGCTAGCGACGGTACGACACGTTATCTTTCGGGATGGTGTTCAACCGGGCAAACAGTAAATAATAACAACGAACTGCCCTGGGCTGGAAATTTAATTTCACACCAGTTGGTTCAGGGAGCTTCAGGACGTTTATATCCTAAAATTCCGGAAGCCCTAAACAGTAAATTCAATAAGGAAGTCGCCTTTGAAAAACTGAGCAATGTTGGTCAAGTTTCCGAATCGAATAAAACCTATAGTTTGACAGCGCAATCGGGCGGAAGAAGTTATGCACAATTTAACCGGAACACTTCATCCGTGAAAGTGACAATGACCATTGATGCTTCCCAATCCAGCAAATTTGGTTTTTCATTTGGCGCATGTGATGATCCGACCGAAGTGTATAGCATTGCTTTTGATCTGACTTCATCCAATCGTTGGAATATGCCGGCACTGTTTATGAACAAGGAGGCACGCGATGGCGGCGGAAGCAAAACAGAACTCAATTTTACGCCACTTACAGTACCGACCAACCGGATTTTTAACGTGAAAATTATTATTGAAAAATCGATTGGTATCGTATATGTGAATGACCGTGTTGCTTTTACCAACCGGATCTATAAAATGGATCAAAACCCTTGGACTATTTTTGCGGATCAAGGAACAGTAAAAGTGAATGGGTTGAAAATAGAAAAATCTTCCTAACAATTGAGACGATATTTGCCTATTGAAGCGAACAAGAACCTAATTAAAAATGTAAACAAAAGAAAAATGATAAAATTAAAGAAATACGGTGTTTTAATGCTCCTGCTAGGTGTTTTTGGTACAAGTCTGGCACAGACGGGACAGCATAAACAAGGAGATCCCGAAGAGAAGTATCGCCCACTTTACCATTTTACACCACAGCAGGGTTGGATGAACGATCCCAATGGACTGGTTTATCTGGACGGTAATTATCATCTTTTTTTTCAGCATAATCCCGAAAAACCCGTTTGGGGGCCTATGCATTGGGGCCATGCGATCAGTAAAGATTTAATCCATTGGGACGAGCAGAAGATCGCATTGTACCCCGATAGTTTGGGGACTATTTTCTCCGGTAGTGCTGTAATCGATAAAGATAACACGGCAGGTTTTGGAAAAGGTGCTATGGTCGCCATTTTTACCCATCACAATCATCAGGAAGAGGATCGAAAAACAGGATTGCATCAAAATCAAAGTTTGGCTTATAGTTTGGACAAGGGCCTTACCTGGACAAAGTATAAAGGCAATCCGGTATTGCCAAACCCTGGTATATGGGATTTCAGAGATCCAAAGGTGATGTGGCATGTGCATAGCCAGCGTTGGATTATGACCTTGGCTACAAAAGATTGTATTACTTTCTATTCTTCCAAAGATTTGAAAATATGGCAGAAGGAAAGTGAGTTTGGCAAAGAGGTGGGGGCCCATGGTGGTGTCTGGGAATGCCCTGATCTTATCCCCATGGATTACAAAGGAGCTACAAAATGGGTTTTGCTGGTGAGCATCAATCCAGGTGGACCCAACGGTGGCTCGGTGACACAATATTTTGTGGGTGACTTTGATGGGCATCAGTTCCGAACAACGGATACTAAAATAAAGTGGTTGGATTGGGGACCCGATAACTATGCCGGCGTAACCTGGAGTAACCT
Organism: Sphingobacterium sp. UBA7038; assembly: GCF_002494055.1. Lineage (NCBI taxonomy): Bacteria > Pseudomonadati > Bacteroidota > Sphingobacteriia > Sphingobacteriales > Sphingobacteriaceae > Sphingobacterium > Sphingobacterium sp. UBA7038. Next base: position 97,177 of record NZ_DLAV01000012.1, on the reverse strand, counting down.
AGGGGATAGGCACCTGATGATTGGCTGGATGAGCAACTGGCAATATGCCAATGTGGTTCCTACCACAAAATGGCGTTCTTCCTCAACCATACCTCGTGTTTTAACTTTAGGAAAAGTTGGACAGTCATTCTACGTTGCGAGTACTGTGCCCAAAGAAATTGAAACCGCATTTCGTCCGCTAAAAAAATACCATGGCGGTGGAACGAAGGAAGTTTCGTTCGAGCAACATCTCCCACAAGCGTACCGTTTGGACCTTAAAGATTTGAAACGGCAGGCTTTTAAAGTCATCTTATCGAATGAATATGGCGACGAATTGGTTATTGGTTATCGTGAAGATCAAAATGCCTATTATATCGATCGTTCTAAGTCCGGTGAAGTGTCTTTTAATGGAGAATTTCCAAAGACGGCTTTGGCACAACGGTTGCTAAATAAGGGAGCACTTTCTTTCAGTTTGTATGTTGATGTGAGCTCTGTGGAACTTTTTGCAGACGAGGGACTAACGGTAATGACCAGTTTATTTTTTCCGAACAAGCCGATAACCAAGCTGCGTATCGTGGGAGATAAAAAGTTGGAGTTTCAGGAAATCGGTATTTCTGCATTTAAGAGATAAGAGCTGGATTTTTGCCATTAAAGCGATCCTTGATAAGACAAGGATCGCTTTATACTTCGCTACTTGGTCTTATTTTCGAGGTGCAAGTGTGCTGGCATTAGTGTGGGGAAAGTCCACGCAAAATGATTTTTTTTGTAAACTATTGGACGGTACATTGAAAGATAAGGATCAAATTTCGATGTATGATAAATATCCTTCATGGCCTCAAAGAGATTGGAGGGCCAAACTCCTGCTGTCCGGTCCAGGATGTCAACGTCCGGATTTTTAAACCAAGGCCATTCAGTTGGATGTTGATTGTAATAATATAAATAGTCAAGGGCCTGCGTGACCGATTTTCCGTCCTTCGTGGCGGTAAATAGGTTTTCTCCGGTGGCATTGTGTATGCACCACATGGAGGCTGTCAATGGTGCTAATGAAAAGTAGGTGTACCATAAACCTTTCTCACCCCGTTTTACTTCCTCAATAAGATGACCGTCAGCTGCGATCTTTTCAAAGAGATCAGCCTTGATTAAGGCTATTGTAAAAGAAAGCTCTTTTTGGTCATCAAGAAAGTTTGCCGAAAGTAGATTCGCAAACCTCGCCCAATCCGCAATATTATTGGATTTTTCGCGTAAGAAATGTGTCGCTTTTTGAAAGACATCGATGGTCCAGACCTTAAAATGATCATGATCTTTCTTCGCCCAAAGGGGATCGTTTTTAAGTAATTCGGCAGCAATCATCAATCCGGCTCCCGCATAAGAAAGCACAACTGGTCCGTCAAACTGACTGTATTTTTTATTGATTGTGGCCCAGGAGTTAATGAAATATAAGGCCTTGGATGCATATTTTTGCTCCCCGTTTAAGGTATAGACCAAGGCCGTACAATAGGCAGCAAAAGCATCCGCATGGAGCTTTTTTGCCATAGCACGTTGGCCTTCTTTATCGCTGTAAAAGCCGGGTACACTAAAATCTTCAACAGCATCATGGTCAGTCAATAAAAGAGAATCGGCCAGCCTAATCAACTGCGTGTATGCAGTATATACAGGTTCGGATTTTTTGTTGATTTGTGATTTTACATAATTGACCTGGGTAATTGGGTGCATTAAGGATTGTGCATGACTATGTGAAGGCCAAATAAATAGGCCGACTATAGACAAGGTCAATCCTATTTTTAAAAATTGAGTGGTTTGGGCCTGTAAGCCAAAAAATAGATATATGAAATTTTGCATGGTTCTAAATGGATACGTTTATCGATTGGTTTGATCGCTATGGGGGGATTAGCTACTGCAAATTAAGAAAAAAATAACATAAGTTTACTGGTGTTCAGAAATTTCATTTGAATTATTGCAGCGAAGTAATTAACTTCATGGCTAGAATAATCAATTATGGACATCAATCAAAATCTGCCTGAGAAGGAACTCTTGTGCCAACTCCATCATGGAGATATGCAGGCTTTTGATATCTTGTACCATCGTTATAGCCAGATTATCTATGCCAATATCCTTAAGTTTCTGAAAAATGAAACTAGTGCCGAAGATTTACTTCAGGATGTTTTTCTGCGTATCTGGGAAAATAGGTCAAAAATAGATCCTGAACAATCTTTTGCAGCATTTCTTTTTACCTGTTCGCGTAACATCACATTTAATTTCAAACGACGCCTGAAATTGGAGATGGAATCTGAAGTCCAGCTCGCCTATGGCGCATTGGAATCTGAAAATACCATTGATAAGGTGCTCGATTCCAAGGAGGCCATGGTCCTGGTAGAAGACTTGTTGAGCAGATTGCCCAAACAACGCCAAAAAATATTTAGGTTATCTAAGCTTGAAGGTAAAAGCTATAAGGAGATTGCCGAAGAAATGGATATTTCTATTGCTACTGTTCGTGACCATATTGTTAAAGCAAATAAATTTATCCGACATGGTGCATTGCAGGACAATGGCTTCTCGGCCCTACTAATGATTCTGCTTCTACATGCTGCAAATTAATTTTCTACATGCTGCAAATTATTTTTTTTTCCGGAGCAGACCTTTATGCTACGAAGTGTGTATTTACTATTAAAAATACAGCTCAGTGGAGACCAATAAATCTAAAATAGACCAATTACTTCAAAAATATAAAGAAGGGAACTGTTCGCTTGAGGAGATCGAATGGCTACAGCATGCGCTTTCTGCTACCGACATCGGGGATCAGGATGCCATCGATCAGGCTATAGTCGCTAGTTTGCTTCAGCCTTCTGCTGCAGGGAAAATGAGTGAATCCAGGCAAAAAATAGTGCTCGGAAATATCAAAAAGCAAATTCAGCAAGGCACAGAGGAGCGCGATAAACCTAAGTTTTCAATCGTTTGGCCCTATTGGGCTGCGGCGGCTTGCCTGTTGCTCTTTATTTTTACAATGCTATTATGGCAGCAACAGACCAGTCCTGTTCAGGCAGACATTAACCTCGTGAGGATGCAAGACACAACGGGTGTTGTTGTAAAGCCTGGTGGAAACAGTGCTACCCTTCGTTTAGCGAACGGCACACTTTTAGAACTCGATAAACAGGCATCGGGAATTGTGATGGGAGAAAGTATTACCTACGAAAATGGAAAGTCTATCGCTGCTGCGGCATTAGATAAACAGGGGATGGCGGCAGATCCAAGTAAGGTTGTATTGGAGTTAGCCACTCCGCTAGGGGGGATATACCAGGTTACTTTACCCGATGGCACAAAAGTATGGCTCAATGCGGGCTCTTCGTTAAAATATCCGATGAGCTTTGCCAAAAATGAACGAAGAGTTCGTTTGGAAGGCGAGGCCTTTTTTGAAGTGACGAAAGATAGCGCACGACCTTTCAAAGTGCTGAGTAAAGGACAGGAAATTGAGGTGCTCGGGACTGCCTTTAACGTCAATTCTTATCCCGATAATACCGTGATTAAAACGACTTTAGTCAATGGGAAGGTTAAATTATCGAACCATAAACGATATTCAGAAGCGATATACCTGCTGCCAGGCCAGCAATCGACCAATACCAATAACGGAAAAATACAGCTCGCAAATGTGGATACAGCACCCTTTACCGCTTGGAAAGAAGGTTTGTTTTATTTTGACGAAACACCGCTTTCGGATGCACTGCAGCAGATTGGTCGCTGGTATAATGTCGAAGTGAAGTATAAGGGCGAGGTACCGCAAACACATTTCTATGGTCGTATAAAACGAAGCAAGCCGCTCCGCGACGTACTTGACGTATTGGAAGAAGGTGGGTTGCGTTTTGAGCTGAGCAAAAGCGATGAAAAGAATATCCTATATGTTAGACCGTTGTAATTAAAACCCTAAATAAAGATGAAAAAAGAAATGATCATGGATTCCACTTAATCCGGAAAAGGGTATAAGCAAAACAAAAAGGGCAGTGCTGGGGGGCACTGCCTTGAATTGGATGCATATACTTACAAGTGTTGCCCAAAGGCAAATTTTTGATAACCATTTATAAATAACATACAAACCGTACAAACATATGATTTTTTATCCATTTGTTAGGCTACACCCGTGGAGTTTAACTTTACGAAGTATACTGATTATGAAATTGATCGTACTCATTTCTTTACTGACCGCGATGCAGCTGTTTGCAGAGGGAAATGCGCAGACCATAAACTTAACCGCAAAGCATGTTACCTTAAATCAGGTGATGCGCGATATCCAAAAACAGAGTGGTGTTAATTTTTTCTTAACCGGCAAGTCATTGGCTCAGGCACGTTTGTCAGTCAATATACAGCATGCCAAATTGGAAGATGCATTAAATGCTATCGTAGCACCTTTGGATCTGGAGTGGATCAAAAAAGATGAGGTGATCGTGATAAAACCCAAAAGAAATCCGCCAAATACCGAACGCAAAGAAGTCCAGCAGCGGAGCATTGCTGGTAAAGTCGTTAATGGTAAAGGACAAGCCCTGGTAGGAACCACCATTACAGTGAAGGGAGCTAATATTTCCACGGTCACGGACCAGGATGGAAGGTTTACAATTCAGTTACCAACGCCAAATGGCACTTTGGTATTTTCAAACGTAGGCTATCAACGTTTGGAAAAAAGTGTCACTGGAAATGATGAATTAACCATTGTACTTCAGGAGGAGGTAAGTGGTCTGGATGAGGTGGTCGTCGTAGGGTATGGAAGCCAGAAACGCGCAAATGTAATTGGTGCCGTATCAACCGTGAACGGCAGTTCGGTCGAGAATAGGTCAACCTCCACACTTAGCTCTTCATTGGCTGGACTCGCGGCGGGCGTTAACGTACAGGCCACAACCGGAAAACCAGGTGCAGACGGTGCTAGTATACTGATTCGTGGAAAGGGAACTTTAAACAATACGTCCCCCTTGGTTGTGATCGATGGTATTGTCGGATCTATGGATGCTGTCAATCCCAACGATGTGGAATCAATTTCGATTTTAAAAGATGCGGCAACAGCAGCGATCTATGGATCCTTGGGGTCTAATGGCGTTATTTTAATTACGACAAAAAAGGGAGCCAAGGGAAAAAATAATGTGTCTTATACGGGCATGGTTTCGATGTTGCGCCCCAATAATGTACCCGAATTTATTACCGATTACGCACAACATATGCGCCTTGTTAATGAAGGCTTCAAAAATTTAGGGCAAGCGGCTGTTTATACCGATGCAACAATCAACCTCTGGGAAGAAGCGAAGAAAAATCCAACAGGGTTAACAGAATTTGGTATTCCAAATGAAGTCGCATATCCAAATACCAATTGGGGTGATGTGCTTTTTGGACAACGCAAACTTTTACAAAATCATAATCTTTCGCTAAATGGCGGCAGCGAACAGACGCAATACCTCTTTTCAGTGGGCTATTTCAACAATCCGGGGACAATGCCCGAAACAGGAGCAGACAAGATACGTCTGCGTATTAACTTACAGTCTAAAGTTGCCAAGTTTTTAACTGTGGGTACTCAGACCTTTGGCGATATGCAGAATTTGAGTGTCGCCGATGTGGTCACAGCATATTCTTACCTGACCCAAACCGTGCCAGGAGTTTATCCTTTTTACAACGGGGTCTATGGTTTCCCGGCTGCTGCCGAAGAATCGGCTACTGCAAACAATGCCCTGGCTTTTCTAAATGGGATGGGGGGAAAGAACCAGGTCAATCGATTCAATTCCACAATATTTGCGAAGTTAAATCTCATGAAAGGCTTGGAGTTTGAATCCAGGGTAAATTATAACCATGCCTATACCGAAACGAATTCGCATCAGGTGCCTTATGAGAAATGGAATTTTGCAACCAACAAATTAAGTACTGCGGCGCTGTCTGCGGGACAAATAACCACCCAGTATGGGTTAACCAAGAGCTACAATGTGATCGTTGATAATGTATTGCGTTATTCAGGATCTTTTGGTAAACACGATGTGGGCGGCATTTTGGGGTATAATGAACAGTATTTTAACCAATATAATATCGGAGCGGCCAAACTTGGGCTTGTGCATCCAGACCTGACAACATTTAATTCGGCGACGACAATGAGTTCCATTACCGGTGATGAGCTTGACTACGGTTTGCGGTCCTTTTTTGGTCGTGCAAATTATGCTTACGCTAATAAATACCTTGCGGAAGCGGTGGTACGGTACGATGGATCATCTCGATTTGGAACCGCCAAACGCTGGGGGCTCTTTCCGGCATTCTCTGCGGGATGGCGTATTTCGGAAGAATCTTTTATGAGTCCACTCAAAGCTTTTGTGAATGACTTGCGAATAAGGGCCTCGTGGGGGAAAACCGGAAATAATGCCTCTCCGGGTAATTACGATCATCTTCCCTCGTATGGTACGGTAAACTATTCATTCAATAATCAGGCTGTTCGTGGTTTGGCACAGACTAAACTAGGAAACGATCTTTTACACTGGGAAACGACCACAACAACAAATGTAGGTTTTACAGCCACGGCATTGAAAAATAAATTAACGGTCGAATTTGATGCCTACCGTGCTTATACCGATGGAATCTTATATGTTCCGACCATTCCGGCGACAACTGGAACTGCTACTGCAGCAACCATGAATATTGCCGAAGTTAGCAAGCGGGGGATTGAATTGACGCTGGGATACCAAAATAAAATCAACGGTTTTAACTATGGAATTTCGGCCAACTTTGCCTACAATACCAATCGGGTGGAAAAATATAAAGGAGCATTGTCGGAGGGCTATGTAACGGATGCGGCGGGTAATCGTGTTTACCAGTCCAATATCGGTATGGTTTCCAACGGTGTCAACCAGCGTATTTTAGAAGGGCACGAAATCAATGAATTTTACTTGTACAATGTATACCGAGGTTCGGGAAGCCATTTTTTAGCGGATGGTTCTGTCGATAAAAATGGAGGGCCACGCGACGGTATGATCCGGACGGAACAGGATATGGAATGGTTGAAGGCTATGGTCGCTGCTGGCTATTCATTTCAGCCTGCCGATGGCATAGACCCTACCAAGATATGGTATGGTGACTTGATCTATTCGGATATGAACGATGATGGTATCTACGGGAACGTCTATGATCAAAAGTTTATGGGCAAAAGAGAAACTCCAGCATTCAATTACGGCCTCAGTATCAATATGGCCTATAAAGGATTTGATGCATCCATGATTTGGTCCGCTTCTTCAGATATGTCGTATTACTGGAATGAACTCTATCTCAATTCATCCATCGTTGCGCAGGGAAAATCGGTACCGGCATTGGTCGCAAATGACCATTACTATTATAATGCCGCAAATCCTTCCGATCCCAACAACCGGATAGCTGGTTATTATCCACGCTTAAAAGGAGTGACAGATGCACAGAATGGACGTACCAGTGATTATTATTTGTATAACGCTTCTTTTGTGAAACTACGTAACCTACAATTGGGTTATTCGCTTCCAGAAAGCTTGGCAAACCGTCTATCAATTGCAAAATTACGGATCTATTTAGCGGGTGAAAACTTGCTGACATTTACGAAATATCCTGGTTTAGATCCTGAGATAGGTTCAACAACAAATTACCCTTCAATGCGGCAATATTCACTGGGTTTGAATCTTACCTTTTAATTCGAATGACAATGAAAATGATGAAAAAAATAATAGCAATTGTATTGCTAACAAGTATATTGGGTTGCAAAAAAGATCTTTTGGATACCTCCCCATATTCATCGGTCTCCACCGCAACGATGTGGACAACCGACAATTTAACTGATTTAGGGATTGCGGGGATCTATAGTTCCTTTCGACTCTTAATGGGGCATAGAGGACTGATCTCACCTTATGAACTTTATCAGTTTGACCGTTTCTCCTATACTGGGCAGGCACGTTTTGATGAACCCTTATTGACAGGTACCATCACCGCCGGCGATCCATTATTTGTGAATGTTTGGAAGATTCAATATGAAGGTATTCAACGAGCAAACGATGCCTTAAAGAATATTCCCCTAAAGTCACCTTCTACAGCAGAAAAGAAAGCGAAATATATTGCGGAAGCTAAATTTCTACGTGCTTACTTTTATTTTCGGCTCAATCAGCTTTACAAAGGGGTACCCATCTACCTTGAGCCGTTTACTGCAGCCGAAGCCGTCAAAGGACGTAGTTCGGAAGATGATGTCTGGAATCAAATCCTAGCTGATTTGAACGATTGTATCGCAGAAACTAATTTTCCTGATCGTTATCCTGCGGGGAATGCGAATTATGGACATGCAACAAAGGCGGCAGCTTATGCCTTACGGGGTAAAGTTTATCTTTATCGAAAAGATTGGACAAAAGCTTCGGCAGATTTTCAAAAAGTAAAAGATGCTGGCCACTCACTCTTCGGAGATTATAAAGCTTTGTTTAAAGAAGCTAATGAACAGTGTCCTGAGATGATTTTTTCTATTCAGCATCGGAGTGAATCAGGCTATGGAAATAATATGCAATTGTTTTGTGGCTGGCCCTCGGTCTATTCGCGTGGCTGGAATTATTACATGCCTTCACCACATTTGGTCGATCTCTATGAAAATAACGATGGTTCTAAGTTTGAATGGGATAAAATTATTCCAGGATACAGTAGTTTAACCGAAAATGAAAGGGAGGTGTTTTTTCTGCGCAACAATCTCACGGAGGCCGAGAAAGCTGCTGCAACGTTGAGAGGTGCAAAGATGAGTCTTTACCTACCGCAAGGCAATGAGGAGCGTATAAAAAAAGCCTATGAAAATCGTGATCCCCGTTTGCAGGCCAATGTCGTGACGCCTTATTCGACTTTTAGGGGTGCCTATAATTTTACGAATGTTGAAAGTCTTCAATTTATGCGCTGGCCATTTCGCGGGCAGGCACAGGTAGACGGCGATATTCAGAGCGATACACAGATCAATTTCTTCTATTTCTATCGAAAATTTGTCGCTGAAGGAGTCAATGAGATTGTGGATCGCAATTATGGTCCTATCGATTTTCCGATTTTCCGCTATGCTGATATTTTATTGATGTGGGCCGAGGCCTTGAATGAAGAGGGCAAACTAAATGAAGCTATAGCAAAAGTTAACGAAGTTCGTCAGCGTGCAGGTGTAGCACTTTTAAATGCTAATGCTTCAACTGCCGTCGGTGGCAAGGAAGACTTACGCCTGCGTATTCGTAATGAACGTCGGGTTGAGTTCCCGAATGAGGGAATCAATTACTTTGACGAATTGCGTTGGGGAACCTGGAAAGAGAAGGTGTTTCAAGCAGGCAATGGACGTAAGCAGGTTTGGGGGACAAATGTTGGGAATTATAGCTATAAGGGTGACTTTTTGAACGTATGGCCTATCCCGACCTCAGAAATACAGATGAACGTGAACCTGGTGCAGAACCCAGGTTGGATCGATTAGTTTTATGGATATAAAATGAACCTAAACATGATTTTTTTTAGATATAGCCTATACTTTATTTATTTTTTGAGCCTTTTTCATCCTTTTTTTCTACGTGCGGATACAAGCGATATGGTAAAAAAAGGATTTGATTTGGCTCAGCGACAGTACGCTTTGTTGTATAAAGATCATAGCGATCTGCGTAAGTATCCACGATCGGCAGATCCCAAGGGGAAAACAACTTTTACTGATATCCGGGACTGGACGGGTGGTTTTTGGCCAGGCTGCCTTTGGTATGTCTTTGAGTATACCGGCAAGGATCAATGGCGGGACGCTGCACTAAAATGGACGAATTCATTACGCCAAAATCAATATAATACGCAGCACCATGATATTGGTTTCGTGATGAACTGTAGTTATGGAAATGCCTATCGGTTAACTGGTGATACTACATTCAAATCAATTTTAATCCAGAGCGCCAAATCGCTATTGACACGTTTCAATCCGAAGGTTGGTGCAATTAAGTCTTGGGATACCTTTTCCTCTTGGGATGGTAAACATAGGTATGAATTCCCTGTCATTATCGACAATATGATGAATTTGGAACTTCTTTTTTTAGCTTCCAAATTATCCGGGGATTCTGTTTATCGTAATGCCGCTATTCGACACGCCGAAACGACGCTGAAAAATCAATATCGCGCAGATTACAGTTCTTATCATGTGGTTACCTATGACCCCAATACCGGTGCTGTATTGAGCCGGGAAACGGCACAGGGTTTTTCGGACAATTCAGCTTGGGCTAGAGGGCAAGCCTGGGGATTGTATGGGTTTGTCGTGATGTACCGTGAAACGAAGGACCCTAAGTTTTTACAGGCTGCGCTAAAAATGGCTGAGTTTTATATAAAGCATCCGCGCCTGCCTCAAGATAAGGTGCCACAATGGGACTTCGATGTAAATCAAGCTGGATTTGTCCCAAACTGGAATTATCGCAAAGCAGATTTTGAGACTATTCCACGGGATGCGTCGGCAGCAGCGGTTACTGCTTCGGCATTGCTGGAACTGGTTGACTACATGGGAACTGGACAACGACAGGAATATTTGGATGTCGCCGAAGCGATCTTGCGCTCATTGGGTTCACCGCAGTACTCCAGTGCGGTTGGAGCAAACGGTTTGTTTGTGCTGAAACATAGTGTAGGCAGTATTCCGCATAAAGGGGAGATTGACGTCCCGCTAGTGTACGCAGATTATTATTATCTAGAAGCATTAATGCGCTGGAACAAGCGAAACCATCAGCTTACACAATTGATGAACGAATGGGGGGAGATGAATAGACAGAAGGCAAAGGCATTAAAAGATTTTCAGCAGCAGAAATTTGGTCTATTTATCCATTGGGGGCTGTATGCTATTCCGGCAGGTATATGGAATGGGCAAAAAATGGAAGATTTGGGTAGCCCGAGTGTTGCTGAATGGATTCAACTGGTTGCAAAAATTCCTCGGTCTACTTATGCAAAATTGGCTGATCAATTCTCCCCGCAATCTTTTGATGCCGATAAAATTGTTAAAATGGCCAAAGCTGCAGGGATGAAGTATCTTGTTGTGACGAGTAAACATCACGACGGATTTGCCCTATATGGTTCAACGGTTAGTTCATTCAATAGCAAACAGGCTACGCCCTTTAAACGCGACATCATTCAGGAACTTTATGATGCTTGTCTTCGGCATAAACTCGATTTTGGTATCTATTATTCACAGAATATCGACTGGCGGGATGGTAGCGACGGGCAATATGCGGTAACAAAGGCACAGCATGATCTTGTTCATGCCAAAACCGATGCTTTCGGTGTCAATCTTTGGGATCCCAGCGAAAATTCTTTCGCTTCGTATCTCAACGAAAAAGCAATTCCTCAGGTAAAGGAAATTTTGACGCGGTTTAAACAGTTGAAATATATCTGGTTTGATATGCCGGGATTGATGACTGCAGAACAGAGCTTTCGGTTCTATAAAACTGTGTATGATTGTAATCCACGTGTTATTGTCTCCGAGCGAATTGGCAATGGTATGGGCGATTATGCCATTCCTGGGGATAATCGGATTCCTGACTCTTCTGAGCGTTTTACCAGACCTTGGGAAGCCATTGGAACATTCAACCATTCCTGGGGCTATAAATCTTATGACCACGATTGGAAAAATGTGGATGAATTAAGGTATTGGCTCCTTGAAATTGTCAGTAAAGGAGGAAATTATATGCTTAATATTGGTCCAGATGCACAAGGAAATGTAGCCACACCGGTAAAGAAAAATCTTGCTATCTTAGGGAAATGGTTGCGGCGCAATGCCGAAGCGGTTTATGGGACATCGCCTTGGACCATTTCGCATGAGGGACCAACAACAGTTCGGATAACAGATACCGAGCAACGGGAAAGGGAAGGATTTAAAGTATCTTTTACAGCCTTGGATTTTTGGTTTACACAGAAGAATGATTTTGTATATGCGATGGCTCTTGTAGTACCCAAAGATGGAATCGTCAACGTACAGTCCCTGAACCAAAATATGGCTAAAGTGAAATCAGTGGAAATTCTAGGGTTTGGTCGGATCGATTTCCAGCAGGATAACCATGGATTGCAATTGAAATTACCCAAGAAGATACAAAACAGCAGCTTGGGCTATGCGCTAAAAATAAAACTAAGCTAATCCCGCTATTAGCTTTATCAATTATAACGATGTTGAATCTATTATTAAAAACAAAAAAAATACGCTTTTTGCCATTATTGCTCTGCTTTAGTATATGGTATGTGCAAGCGGTTGGACAAAAAAAAACGGATAATTTTCGCTGGGACGATGGACAAAAAGTACTTTTTTTAGGCAATAGCATTACTTACGCGGGGCAATATGTCGCTATGACAGAAAGTCTATTCCTGAGCAGTCACCCGAAAAGGAAACCTCAGTTTATTAATTCGGGCTTACCAAGTGAGACCGTTTCTGGACTCAGTGAACCGAATCATGCCGATGGAAAATTTCCACGCCCCTGTCTATTTGATCGACTGGACAATGTGCTTGATAAAATAAAACCTGAGGTTGTTTTTGTTTGTTACGGTATGAATGACGGCATTTATCTCCCTTTTGATGCTATCCGTTTTGAAGCCTATAAAAATGGAATTATCCGTTTGCACAAACGTTTGGTCGATCAGGGCGTCAAACGCATCCTATGGATGACACCTCCAGTGCATGATGATCCGCAGCTTCGGCTCAATGGCTACAATAAAGTATTGGATCGTTATGCCGAATGGCTTATCGGCTATGCCAAGATGCAGTCCTGGGAAATCATAGACCTGCATTTTCCCATGCGTCGTTACTTGGAAGCTAAGATCGAGAAAGACGCTCAGTTTAAACTGGCCGCAGATGGGGTGCACCCCGGAGAGTTGGGGCATTGGCTAATGGCTAAGGAAATAGTACAGCACCTGATGCCTGATTTCCCGATTGAAAGCGCATGGGATGACAATTTGCGCAGTCAACCAAAACTTCGCCAGTTATATACGCTTGTTTTGAAAAGGCAGACGATGATGAAAGACGCATGGCTCACCTATACAGGTCATAAACGACCTGGACTATCCAAGGGAATTCCAGTAGAAGATGCAAGCAAAGCATATGCTGTTATTCAGGATGAAATTAAAGCGTTGGGTTTCTGATCGGCGATAGCTTGCAATCTGAATAAATGAACTTTTATGTATAAATCTATATCATGATGAAAATCAATTTTTTTAAATGGAAGTGTGCAGCAGCTGTGGGAATGTTGCTGTGTATGACCGATGTTGCTATTTCACAGACCAAATCGCCACCGTATGAAGGTGTTGCAGGTTGGCAGGAGACGCAAGATAAACGTATGGAATGGTTTAAAGAGGCCCGTTTTGGGTTATTTATCCATTGGGGATTGTACAGTGCTGCAGGTGGTTCTTTTGAAGGGAAACAATATCCACAACATTATGCCGAATGGATACAAACCTGGGGGAAAATTCCCAGTAAGCAGTATGCCGAAGTACTGAAACCAAAATTTACTTTAGGTTCTTTTGACCCAAAGTCCTGGGCACGCCTTGCGAAAAAAACGGGAATGAAGTATATGGTACTGACCTCCCGACACCACGAAGGCTTTAGCCTGTTCAATAGCCAGCAACCTTATGCTTTGAAAAATGATGTTACGGGTACGGCAAATTTATCGCCGAAAGGAAGAGATCTTTACCGCGAAATTATGGATGCTTTCCGTCAGGAGGGAATGAAAGTAGGAGCTTATTATTCGCTCTTGGATTGGCAGCATCCCGATTCTTATGAAGCTTTTCAGCTGAACCCGAATGTGAATAAGCATCAGCCAGATCATGAACGTTACAAAGCCTATCTCTATGGGCAAATCAAGGAACTTGCACAAAACTATGGGCGGCTGGACGTGCTGTGGCCCGATTTCAGCAGTAAACAGCATGAGGGGGAAGCCTGGGGGACAAAGCATATTTTGACAGACCTGATCAAATGGCAGCCTAATATTATTATCAATAATCGATTTTGGAACGGACTCGAAAATAAGAACGGTGATATCGGAACTCCCGAAAAATATATTCCACCAACAGGTTTGCCGGGTATGTACTGGGAGGTAAGCCATACCATGAATGAAAGTTATGGGTATAGCGCCCATGACCAAAATTGGAAAAGCTTTCCCAAGATCATGCAATTATTTGTGGAAACGGTGAGTAAAGGGGGAAATTTCCTGTTAAATGTCGGACCCGATGGTGACGGAGCCATTCCTGAACCTGCGGTGCGGATTATGGAGCAAATCGGGGAATGGATGAAGGTCAATGGCGAATCTATTTACGGTACCACCGCGAGTCCTTTCCAAGCCTTGGATTGGGGGTATTGTACCCAAAAAAATGGGAAGCTGTATCTGCATGTTTTTGATCGTCCGGCCGATGGAAAAATAAATCTGCCCATCAAAAATAAAGTGACGGCTGTCTACGCCCTAGCTTCACCTAAAATGAACTTAAAATCCACTTTAGAAAACGGAAGACCAGCAATTCCTGTCGATATCTTCGACAATAAGAAAGGACCGAAGGTTATTGTGGTCGAAATCCAGGGAAAGCCAATTGTTGAGGAAAGCCTGACCCAAACACAGGCAGATGGACGTATCGTGATGAACGCAAATAATGCAAAATTACAGGAAGGAAAGGGATTAAAAATTATTGGTGCACATACCCATGATCCAAACCGCCCGAACGCCATTGGTCAATGGAAAGATCTTGCCGATCAAGTAATTTGGGATATTAAAATTCAGAAACCGGGTAAATACCGAGTACTCCTCAATTATCTACCTAATCCTAAACATCAGGGCAAAATTTTGCTAACCGCTCTTGGACAAAAGATTCCTTTCGCCTTTATAAATGAAAATGGAACTGCATTTAAGGAAGCGGTCATGGGAACAATAGAAGTATCACAGCAAGTGATCGGAGAGCCAAGTACAAAAGTGCTGCTGCAGGCTACGGCAATTGATGGCGATGCATTACCTGAGATTGCGTCAATTACACTGGTTCCGGTTCAAGAATAAACTATTTTTGAGAAAGCCTAGACAAATCATCCATACATAAACAATTTTGCCGCCGAGGACCGAATAAGTGTCTATAAAGACGAGCAGAAAAATAAACTAACAGTAAAAAATGAAAAGAAGAGATTTTATAGCCAAGGGGATTGTATCCTCTTTGGCTTTCACAATTGTCCCGCGCGTTGTGTTAGGCGGAAATGGATTTCTTGCACCAAGTGATCGTATCAATCTTGGATTTATCGGTGTCGGAAAACAATCCTATACTTTGATGAACGGTCTCAATCGCTGCAAGGAAATCGCAAGTCTGGCGGCCTGCGATGTGGACCGTAAGAAGTTGGCCGCATTTATTGCTGCGACAGGGAAAAAGCAAACGGAATTGTCAAAAGCACAGACTGAGATCAAGGCCTATCACCATTATCGCGAACTATTGGATCGGAAAGATATTGATGCTGTTGTTATTGCAACACCAGATCACTGGCATGCACAGGTTGCTGTTGATGCAGCTAAGGCCGGCAAAGATATTTATTGTGAGAAACCCCTGGCGCTTACCATTGCCGAGGGGAGAGCAATGGTCGATGCAACCCGCAAATATAAACGTGTCTTTCAGACAGGTAGCATGCAGCGTTCTTCCTATAATTTTAGACAAGCCGCAGAACTGGTGCTCAATGGCTATATCGGCAAAATAAAAGAAATTAATGTGTCTGTGGGCGAACCGGTCAAACAATGCGACCTACCAGCTATGCCAGCACCGGATTATTTGGATTGGGATATGTGGGTAGGACCTTCACCTTACCGCGGTTATAACCCGATTTTAAGCCCACCGCTTGAGGATGATAAATGGGCTTGGTGGCGTGGTTACCGTGATTTCGGCGGTGGTTATATTACCGATTGGGGAGCACATATGTTTGATATTGTGCAATGGGCGTTGGGCATGGACGAATCTGGCCCGGTGCAATTCAATCCACCTAAAGCAGCAAATAGCAATAGCGGGCTTTCCTTTAACTATGCCAATGGAGTTCGGGTAAACCATGTGCAATGGGGCGTACATAACGCGATTCAATTTATTGGTGAAAAAGGTAAGATTGAAGTAAGCCGCGAATTTATCCGTTCGAATCCCGAGAATTTGGCCAATCTTAAATTGAGCTCCACAGATCGTCGCCTGTATTACAGTGATAATCACTATCAGGACTGGGTAGACGCGATCAAAAAAAGAAGTAAGCCGATCTGTGATGTTGAAATAGGCCATCGAACGAGCTCTGTTTGCAATGCCATCAACATTGCCTATGAACTTCAAAAGGATTTAAAATGGAATCCACAAAAGGAACAGTTCGACAATGATTATGCTAACCTCATGCGTAGCCGCCCTTATCGCGGAGAATGGGATTTTAGAAAGTTCTAATCAAGAAAATGGTCGACTAATGATAAAAACAGGCTTAGCATATTTGCTAAGCCTGTTTTGTTTATAGATCAATATTTCTACAACAATGTAGACTTGTATTTAAAATAAAGAGGACAAAAAGAAAATTTGCTATTCTGGACAGATAATTGCTTTATTTGTATCCAACAATTATTACATTCGAACAGCAAAGGGAATCTTGATATGTCGCAATTAACAATAATAGATCTGGCCAAAAAGCTCGGCTTGTCAAAATCGACCGTTTCCCGTGCGTTTCGGGATAATGTGGACATTAATCCAACGACAAAAGCTCGGATTCTGGCTATGGCCGAAGAAATCGGTTTTTCACCAAATGTTTATGCGAGTAGTCTAAAGGCAAATAAAAGTCTGACCATTGCGATTATTATTCCCGAATTTGGCAATAAGTTTTTCTCGCAAGCCATCAAAGGAATTGAGGCTGTGGCGCGTTCCAAGGGCTATCATACCTTAATTTATGTGACGGATCATCAGGTGCAAAATGAAGCCTCAATCGTACGTTCACTGGCCAATGGGCGGGTGGATGGCGTTATCATTTCGGCTTCGGGTGAGGGGAAAGACCATTCGCATTTGCAACTTTTGGCGGAACGGGGAATACCGGTCATGTTTTTTGACCGTGCTTATGACGATTGGAAGGGGGGGTATATTACAGGTAATGACTTTGATTCAGCCTACCTGGCAACCAAACACCTGATCGATAATGCCTGTAAGCGGATCGCTTATCTTGCAATCAATCCGAATGTCTCCATCGGTAAGGTACGTAAAGATGGTTACGAAAAGGCGCTGCAGGAAGTGGGGATTCCGATCAGACCAGCGCTTATTTTGGATACGGTCAATGATGCTGATCAGAATATGAAAGATATCGCCTACCTGATCGAACAGGAGAAACCCGATGCCATATTTGCCTCGGTAGAACGTCTTGCTATTTCAAGTATACGGGTCGCCAAGCAGCTCGCAATTCGTATTCCGGAAGATCTTAAAATCATTTGTTTTTCTTGTTTGGATATCGCCGATCTGATTGACCCGGCACTGAGCGTAGTGAAACAACCAGCCTATGAAATGGGCCAATTAGTAACAAAATACCTATTGGATAAGATGGAAGACCCTGAAAATAGAAAGTTTGCTAATTCGGTTTACCTTGATTCCCAGCTTATTTTTCAAAAATCTAGCCTGAAATAAGAAAAAAAATATTTGTTTTTTGTAATCACATTATTTAGCTTTGAATACTTTCGGGAACATTCCCGAAAGTATTTAAATAATCAATTTGTATAAAATATTGGATAGGGAAATCCAGCAAATCGCCACAAGCGATTTCTTTTTACCTTGATTTCGGGAACGTTCCCAATTTCAGATTCCAAGTAAAGCTAATTATCGATGGGGAAGCATATCTCTCGTTTAATAGGGTATCTCTGGGTGATTGTCCTATTATCATCATGTGCAAATAAGAAAGATATCGTGGATGTCGAGCAACCTCCTGTTATTGAACAGCAGGGATCTGGTTTGCTCAATCTTTCCGCCCCATTTATCTATTGGGATCAGGAAATTACGTTTCAATTTGATCTTTCGAAAGGAAATGCGGCTCTAAAAGGTAGTACTACCGACCTTTACTTACACGCCGGATTGATTCCTGTCAATGGGGGCAGCTGGCAACATGTAGCAACAGATTGGTCAAAGAATGACAATGCTTATAAACTTAAATTTATTTCTGCTGGTTTATATT
This sequence comes from Sphingobacterium sp. UBA7038, assembly GCF_002494055.1. Taxonomy (NCBI): domain Bacteria; kingdom Pseudomonadati; phylum Bacteroidota; class Sphingobacteriia; order Sphingobacteriales; family Sphingobacteriaceae; genus Sphingobacterium; species Sphingobacterium sp. UBA7038. Next base: position 79,050 of record NZ_DLAV01000012.1, on the reverse strand, counting down.
CATTCACATTTACCCCCTCCAAATTTTTTAACCTGACTAATGGCGGAGAATTTGGTCAGATGGCACTTTTAGTCCGCAATGGTGATGGGTCGCTGGTCCAACGAAACAAAAATAATTCAGATCTATTTCTTCCTCTTGTAACGAGCAATACACAGGCCATTCGTTTTGTTTCGCCTACGCTGCAACCCACAGATCCAATTACCCTGGAGCAGATGTACACCGTTGGGGATAATCTGAAGTTAAAAGTACAGGCAACGCAGTCCGGAAAAATCAGTATCTGGGATAATGGTTTATTGCTTGCTGAATCTTCTGCTGGGCTGTCATTAGAAAAATCGCTCAGCCTACAGAGCAATGGCCTGCACGAGCTTGAAGCACGTCTTGAGGCCGGGGGCAAAATATATTTCAGTAAAGCACAGTTATTTGTGCAATCAAAACCTACCATCGCTGCACTCCCGATAGGCGTCAATGCAAACGGAACAACCATAAACAGGGAAAAAGGAGAGGTCAGTTTTGCGCTCACAGCACCATTAAAAACGAGTGTGTATGTCTTGGGCGATTTTAATAACTATAAAGCATTACCAGCCTATGCGATGAGCCAGACACCGGATGGAAAAACCTGGTGGGTTACCGTATCGAATCTGGATTTCTCTAAAAAACAGACTTATCAGTTTTTGGTGGACGGTCAACTGAATATCGCCGACCCCTATGCTGAGCTGATTCTTGATCCGCAAAACGATGCCGTACTCGGACTGACCGCGGCGGCTGTACCTGCTTATCCCGCTGCTGCGCAGGGAGTAGTTGGGGTATTGGATCTCCCAGCCAAGTCTTATTCATGGAAAACCACGCTATTTAATAAGCCAGCTCAAGGTGATTTAGTTATTTACGAACTCTTGGTCCGTGATTTTGTCAAACAACATCAATATACCACATTGAAAGATTCTTTGCCTTATTTAAAAAGGCTGGGTATAAATGCGGTCGAGCTAATGCCTGTACAGGAATCAGAGGGGAATTCGACCTGGGGTTATAACCCTTCTTTCCACCGCGCTTTGGATAAATATTATGGCTTAAAAAACGACTTGAAAGCATACGTAGATGCTTGTCATGAAAATGGTATTGCCGTGATTTTGGATGTTGTTTTTAATCATGCTTTTGGTCAGTCCCCGCTAGTACAGCTTTATTTTGAGCAGGGCAACGTCGCTGGCAATAGCCCTTGGTTCAATACGGTTGCCAAGCATCCGTTCAATGTTGGCTTTGACTTTAACCACGAAAGTAGTTACACGCAGACTTTTGTCAAGGATGTTTTGACCTATTGGATGCAGGAGTACAAGATTGATGGGTTTCGATTTGACTTATCTAAAGGGTTTACACAGAAAAATTCGGGTACCTCAGAAAGTGATTTAAGTGCATGGAATGCTTACGATGCGTCACGTGTGGCTATCTTGAAGCAATACCAGCAGCATATTCGCAGCATCGATCCCTCGTGTTATATTATTCTCGAACATCTTGGCGGAGATCAGGAAGAGGCCGAACTTGCGCAATCGGGGATGTTGCTATGGAACAACATGAATGGGGTCTTCAATGAGGCGGCGATGGGCTGGAATGCCAACAACGGCTCGGATTTAGGCAGATTATTCCCTTCGAGCCACGGCATGACACAACCCTCGTTTGTGTCTTATATGGAAAGCCATGACGAACAGCGGCTGCTGTTCAAATGCCTGAATTACGGCAATTCGTCAGGTAGCTATAACATTAAGAACCTCAGCACGGCATTAAAACGTATGGAACAGGCCGCCGTGTTTTTATTGGCTTCGCCCGGACCTAAGATGATCTGGCAGTTTGGCGAATACGGCTATGATGTGTCTATCGATGAAAATGGGCGCACGGGCGAAAAACCATTGTTGTGGAGTTATCTACAACAAGATGATCGCAAAAAACTCTTTGAGACTTACGCCAAACTCACGCGTTTCAAAACCAAAAATAGCATTTTCCAAAACGGGACAATTATAACCTCGGCTATGAAAGATGCCGTTAAATATTTTGTTCTCGAAAAGGAAGGACAACAAGTAGGGGTACTTGGCAATTTTGGGGTAGAAAGTGTGGACTTTGACTTGCCGGCAGCGTTGCAGGGGCAGTGGGTCGATAATTTTACGGGAAAAGAGCTCAATTGGTCTGGCCAGTCAAAATTGAGTCTCCTACCTGGGCAGTATCAATTGATAAGCAAAACAAAACTAAATAAATAAACAGTTATTTTATGAACAAACAGCTATCACGTCCATTTTGGGCTCTGAGCATGCTACTCGGTGTAAGTGCTTCGGCATTCGCGCAACAGGCAACGCTAAAAGGGCGAGTAATGGACCAGAAGGGGAGTTCCTTGGTCGGTGCTACACTGCGCTTCGAGGAGATTCAAAAATCACTGTCTACCAATGCGAATGGGGATTTTAGCTTGGATAGACTACAAACAGGGAAATTACGTCTGAAAGTAAGTATGGTCGGATACGCGACCCTGGATACCTTGATCCAGGTCGGCGATGGACAGCATCCGTTAAACCTTTACCTTAAATCCAATACCAGTGCACTGGAAGAGGTTGTGGTGATTGGTTATGGTACACAAAAGAAAAGTGACCTGACGGGTTCAATCAGTACAGTATCTGCAAAAGATTTTCAAAAAGGACAGATCTCCTCGCCGGAGCAACTCATTATGGGCAAAGTTCCAGGCGTACAGATTACAACAAGTGGGGGGCAGCCGGGCGCAGGAAGCACCATCCGTATCCGCACCGGAGCTTCATTGAACGCCAGTAACGATCCGTTAATTGTCGTAGATGGAATTCCATTGGCAGGTGGTTCTGTATCTGGGGTAGCTAACCCATTAAGTTTGATTAACCCAAATGATATCGAGACATTTACAATTTTGAAAGATGCCAATGCAACAGCCATCTATGGTTCGCGAGCGTCGAATGGGGTTATTTTGATTACGACAAAAAAAGGCAGTCGCTCAGGAACACAAATCAACTTCTCTACACAGAATTCATTGGCTACCGTAGCCAATAAAGTAAAGTTGCTCAACGCCGATCAAATCCGCGATTACGTCAATACAAATGGTAGTGATGCCATGAAAAAGTTGTTGGGAACAGCAAATACCGACTGGCAGGATGTGATTTATGGCAATGCATTTACAACGGATAATAACGTTAATATTGCTTCCAAAGCGGGCAATATGCCTTACCGTATATCTGCGGGCTATATGAACCAGGATGGGGTATTGAAAAATGATAACTTAAAACGAACTACTGCTGCATTGGCATTAACACCAAAATTTCTGGACAATCATCTTTCATTGGATGTAAATGTCCGTGGTACCTGGTCAAAATCTAAATTTGCGACACAGGATGCAATTGGTTCTGCTATTCAGTTTGATCCGACTCAACCGGTTTATGTGGATGATAAAAATAGTTTTGGCGGGTATTATGAGTGGATTCAAGGGGGGAAACCTAATCCCAATGCACCACGAAATCCTTTAGCCTTGTTGGATTTACGCAAAGATAATGGCGATGTGTTTAGAAGTATTGGAAATGCAAAGGTGGATTATAGTTTTCATTTCCTGCCGGAGCTGCATGCCAACTTAAACGTTGGATACGATCTGGCGCGTTCGAAAGGGAACACATTTACACCAGCGATAGCTGCACGTAATTTTAATGAAGGGGGTGAAAGAACCCAATATAAAACCGATATCAACAATAAAACGCTGGAGTTTTATTTAAAGTATGATAAGGAATTACCTACAATCAAAAGTACGATAGACGCGACATTGGGCTATGGCTACTATAAAAATAGTAGTAAGGTTTACAATTTTAACCGTACAAATGCGGAAGGTGATAAGATCCTAAATGAACCTACTCGGCCTTTTGATAAACCCGAAAATCTGTTGATCTCTTATTATGGGCGTCTGATTTATACCTATGACAACCGGTATGTTCTGTCGGGAACCTTGCGGTCGGATGGTTCTTCCCGTTTTAGTCCTGATAACCGTTGGGGATATTTTCCTTCTGTAGGATTCACCTGGCGCGCCAAAAATGAAGGCTTTTTAAAAGATATAGCTGCAGTGTCCGAACTGAAGCTCCGTTTAAGTTATGGAAAAACCGGGCAGCAAGATGGCATCGCCAACTATTCTTATTTGCCTAATTATACCATCAGCGGCAACGAGTCGATGTATCGCTTTGGTGATGAATACTACTATTTAAATTCACCTGTGGCCTACGATAAAGACATTCGTTGGGAAAATACAACAACCTATAATGCTGGAGTCGATTTTGGCTTTAGCAACAATCGGGTCTATGGTAGCGTGGATTATTACTCGAAAAAGACCAAAGACCTGCTCAGCACGATTCCCGTTCCTGTAGGCTCTAACTTTAGCAATTTCCTGTTGACCAACGTGGGTAACATGGAAAACCAGGGGCTGGAGTTTAATGTACACTTCGTCCCGCTAAAAACGGATAATTCGACCTTGGACATCGGTTTTAACCTAACTTATAATAAGAGTAAAGTAACCAATCTGACACAGAGTGATGATCCAAACTTTATTGTAGAGACCGGTGGTATCCGTGGTGGTACAGGCGGAAATATCCAGGCGCATAAGGTTAATTTCATGCCAAACAGTTTCAATGTTTTCCAACAGGTATATGATGAACAGGGGCATCCTGTCGAAGGTGTCTATGTTGACCGTAATGGAGATGGCGTTATCAGCGATAACGATCGCTATCTGTATAAATCACCGTTACCGAAATATCTTTTGGGTTTTACGGCGGCATACAGCTATAAAAAATGGTCGGCAACAACGGTATTGCGCGCAAATTTGGATAATTATGTCTACGACAATGTTTCCTCTAATTTGGGAAGCGGGGCAAATATCAACGATCAGGCCGTTTTGGTGATCAATAATGCACCTGTGGATTTCTTTAATACCAATTTTCTGCTCAAACAGCTCCGAAGTGATTACTACATTAAGAACGCTTCGTTTTTGAAAATGGATAATGTCAACCTGAGTTATAACCTTGGAAAATTTATCCGGAATAGTAACGCTTCAATGTCGATTTCTGCAACTGTACAAAATGTATTTACGATCACCAATTATAAAGGTGTTGACCCAGAGATATCGAACGGTATAGACGATCGCTTTTATCCGAGGCCAAGGACTTATGTATTGGGTGTAAATGTGAGTTTTTAAACGATATAACAATGAAAAAATTAAATAAATATATAGGTGTATGCTTGCTGGCTATAGCACTGAGCAGCTGCCATAAGGATTTGGATCTAAAACCGACCAACGACGTAACTGCAGATGTAGCCTACAGTGATTTTAAAGGCTATACCTCGTCTTTCGCAAGATTATATGGATCATTGACCTTAACCAGTACATCGGGGCCGAATAACTCTGATCTGGGAGGATTGGATGCCGGTACATCGGATTTTTTACGCCTCTTTTGGAACGCACAGGAACTTACAACCGATGAGGCCGCCTGTGCCTGGCTCAATGATTCGGGGATTAGCGGACTGGATTACCTCGATTTTGACGATAGCAATCCCATGCTCCGTGGTCTTTATACCCGCTGTGTCTATAGTGCCACACTTGTCAATGAATTTTTAAGAGAAAGTACAGATGCTAAATTGGCCGAACGCGGTATTTCAGATGCCGATAAAAAAGAAATCGCTTATTATCGTGCCGAAGCAAGATTCTTACGTGCTTATAATTATTGGGTGCTGCTTGATTTGTTTGGAAATCCACCATTTGTAACCGAAGAAACTCCTGTCGGAAAAGTATCGCCGCCTCAGATCAAACGACCTGAACTTTTTGCGTATGTAGAGAAAGAGCTGTTGGAAGTTGCAGGCCAGCTAAAAGGTGCCAAACAGAATGTATATGGTCGTGTCGATCAAGTTGCGGCATGGGGGCTGTTAGCTCGTTTATACCTCAACGCTGAAGTTTACCTGGGTGCCGGTAATAAGAAATATACCGAAGCGATTACATACGCAGAAAAAGTACTGAACTCGACCTATAGTTTGGGGACAAATTATCGGGAGCTCTTTTACGCGGATAATGATGTGAACAACCCCGAATTTATTTTCTATCTGCCTTATGATGGAACCAAAACACAGAGCAAGGGTGGTACAACTTATCTGATCAATGCAGCTATTGACGCAACGATGGATCCCACTTCTTTCGGTGTACCCGGCGGCGGTTGGGCCGGAAATCGGACACGCGACAATATCGCAACGATTTTCGGAGACTACAGCGGAGCAACGGACAAGAGGGCAATGTTTCACTTAAATACAAGCGTTAAAATTGAAGATATCGCCGTCTATAAGCAAGGACTGGCGGTTACCAAATTCCGCAATGTGAACAAGGACGGAAAAACTGCTCCTCCGGCAGCTGAAGGTTTCGTTGCTTCGGTGGATTTCCCGTTGATCCGTCTGGCAGAGATGAACTTGATCTATGCTGAGGCGACATTGCGTGGCGGCTCTGGCGGCAGCTTGGCCAAGGCGCTGGACTATGTCAATAAACTGCGTGTACGTGCCTATGGAAACAACAGTGGGAACTTAATGAATCTTTCTTTGGATGATATTCTCAATGAGCGTGTGAAAGAATTATACTGGGAAGGATTTAGACGTTCGGATTTAATCCGCTATGGCAAATTTACGGGTGATAATTACCTCTGGCCTTTTAAAGGTGGTGTGCTTGCAGGTCAGGCAGTTGCCGGGTATAGGACGCTGTTCCCACTTCCTGCTTCGGATATTATTGCGAACTCCAATCTTGTACAGAATCCAGGCTATAATTAATCAGCATCGGACAGGAAGACGGCGAGTCTCTTCCGGTCAATGTAGCCTTACCTGTAATAAGACAATTGTTGACAGATGAAACCGGGCAATATCTATTGTTCGACGCATTGGCGAATGGTCAGTTACCTGGGCTTTCATCAGCTATTGAAAACAAAAATTAAACAGATGAAAATTAGACACTATATCGGAATCATGCTGCTATTTATCGTGGCGTTCCAAAGTTGTAAAAAAGACGAGACGCGCGCTATATTGGCTAGCGGGGAGGACATAAAGCCGGCGACTTTAAGCCTCGATAAAACGAATGTAACCTTGTCAAAAGATAACGCAGAGGATACGGTACTGCACCTTAATATGATTCAGCCTGACTTTGGTTTTCAGGCTGCAGTGACCAATGTCCTTCAGTTTGGGCTTAAAGGTGACAATTTTAAAACTGTAAAGGAAGTGGTTATTCCTAGTGGTCGGAGCACCGTAGGTTTTACGGGTTATGAGCTGAATAGCTATTTACTTGCTTTGGGTGTGTCAACAGGGACCACTTCTGAATTTGACGTGCGCATAAAGTCAAGTATCAACGCTAAAATTACGGTGGTGTATTCTGCTTTAGCTGGTCTGAAGGCGATCCCCTTCGCTTCAACAAGTTATTTATATGCCATAGGGGCTTATGAGGACTGGGTTGAAGCCAATGCTGAATCGTTGATTTCGCCGACGAGTAATGGGATCTATACCGGTATCATCAATTTTCCAGAAGAAAAATTGACCTTTAAACTGACTCCTGAGCGAAATTGGAGCAATTCATATGGAGAAACAGAGCCAGGTAAGATCGTTTACAATGGTGGTCAAGACATCAAGGCTCCACGTGCCGGTAATCTCGAATTGGAAGTAAACACAACAGCTAACACGATTTCTTATAAAGACCATAGCTGGGGCATTATTGGTAGCGCCACGCCTAAGGGCTGGGATGCCGATACGGATATGAAATTCGACAATGCCAATCAGGTATGGAAGCTCACAGTGAGCTTGACTGCAGGCGAGATCAAATTCCGTAAAAACCACGATTGGGGAACCAATTTTGGCGGGACTAATGGCACCTTGGCTGCTGGCGGTGCAAATATCGCCGTTGCCAATGCCGGTACCTATGATATTGTCGTGGATTTCAATGCAAATACTTATACGTTGACGAAGAAATAGCAGATTATGTTAAAAAGAAATATGAAGATCACCACCCTATTGGTAGCGCTAACTGTGCTTGGATGGAGCCCCTTGATGGGGCAATCCATTCAACGTGTCGAACCCTTAAACTGGTGGGTCGGAATGGAAAATCCGACGCTACAACTTGTGGTTTATGGACCTGAGATAGGAAAAAGTGAAGTTCAGATCGAAGATAAGAACATCGAACTAGTCAAAATCAATCGTGTAGAAAATCCCAATTACCTGTTTTTGGATGTCAAGGTGGCTGCTTCGGCCCAACCGGGATGGTCAACTTTTACCTTTCGTCAAGGAAAGAAAAAACTGACTTATCGTTATGAGTTGAAGCAAAGAGATCAAAAAGTAAAAGCGCAAGGAGTAAACAGTGCCGATTTGATCTATCTGATTATGCCTGATCGTTTTGCCAATGGAAATAAGGCAAATGATCAAGTGAAAGGTATGTTGGATATGAGCTTGAACCGGGATTCAATGTACTTGCGTCATGGTGGCGATTTGGAAGGTATTATCGGGAAACTGGATTACCTGCAAGATCTTGGTGTTACATCCTTGTGGCTGACTCCCGTGTTGACCAATGACATGCCACAGGCCTCGTACCATGGTTATGCCAATACCGAAACATATCATATAGACCCTCGCTTTGGCAGCAATGACACTTATGTGCAATTAGGCGAACAGCTCCACCGGCGTCAGATGAAATTGATTTTTGATGTGGTGCCCAATCATATTGGAAGTTATCATTGGACGGTGAAAGACAAACCGATGGCAGACTGGCTCAATGAATGGCCTTCCTATACGCAGACATCCTACAAAGATCAGGCTGTTTTTGATCCTTATGCCTCGGCAGATGACAAAAAGAAAATGGTCAAAGGTTGGTTTGTTCCCACCATGCCCGATATGAACGAACAGAATCCATACGTTCAAAATTACCTGACCCAAAGCCATATCTGGTGGATAGAGACCGCAGCAATAGACGGATTCCGAATAGATACCTATCCGTACAATGATCTGGATTTTATGGCTAAATGGACCGATCGCATTCTGCAGGAGTATCCAAAGTTTACCTTTTTTGGGGAGACATGGGTACACGGGGTTGCCAATCAGGCTTATTTTCTGGGCGGAAAACGAGTTGGTCAGGACGTGGATTCCAAGTTGATGGGCGTAACCGATTTTCAGCTTAATTATGCCATAGGTGATGCGCTCAACCAAAAGACAGAATGGACTGCCGGAGCCAATAAATTATATTCGACCCTGGCCTCAGATTTTCTATATCCACATCCAGAGCAAAATGTGCTTTTTTTGGATAACCACGATAAGGATCGTTTTTTCTCCGTTGTAGGCGAAAACGTGCAGAAATATAAATCAGCAATGGCTTGGCTTATGACAACAAGGGGTATCCCACAGTTGTACTATGGAGCTGAAATTCTGATGAAGAATTTCTCTAATCCCGACGGCTTGCTAAGGGAAGACTTTCAGGGTGGTTTTATAGGTGACAAATCGAATAAATTTACAGCTGACGGAAGAACGAAAGCCGAGCAGGATATGTGGAGTTATGTGCAGACCTTAGCCAATTACCGAAAACAACATACCGTTCTGCAAACCGGTAAAACGATGCAATATGTGCCCGAAGATGGCGTATATGTTTATTTCCGTTACAACGAAAAGCAAACTGTTATGGTCGTGATGAATTGCAATGATGTCGCGAAGGAACTTAAACTCGATCGCTTTAGGGAACGAAATAACCAGGTGAAGTCCTATTTCGATATTATTCAAAAGCAAGAGACCAATCCAGTTGACCATAGCTTGAAGTTGGACGCTTACGAGACTAAAGTGTTTGAGCTTAAGTTTTAACACAATTTAAAATTCTATAGAATTCATTTTTCGATGATTAATTATAATACTGTAAAAGCCGTAATATTTGATTTGGACGGTGTGTTGGTGGATACGGCGGTCTACCATTTTCAAGCCTGGCACAGATTGGCAGAAGGCTTGGGTTATTCGTTTTCTCTTGTTGACAATGAACAGTTGAAAGGGGTCAGTCGCATTGAATCCCTCGAGCTTATTTTAAAATGGGCGGGGGCGAAAATATCCGATGCTGAAAAAGCGGATTTGCTGTCACTTAAAAACAAATGGTACTTGGAGCTGATTGAACAACTCAGCCCTGACCACTTGCTTTCAGGTAGTTTGGATCTATTAGAAAAACTCCGGAAAAAGAGAATTAAGATTGCATTGGGGTCAGCCAGCAAGAACGCGAAGGGCATCCTTGAAAAAACGGGGATTATCAGCTATTTCGACGTATTGATTGATGGAAATGTGGTGCAACTGTCTAAACCTAATCCAGCAGTTTTCCTGAAGGGAGCTGAGGCTTTGGGAATTGAGCCGGCATGCTGTCTCGTGCTGGAAGATGCCCAGGCGGGGATCGATGCGGCAAGGGCAGCCGGCATGCAGGTCATAGGGATTGGGCAGGCTGAACATCTTAACGGAGCAGATTTAGTGGTAGCCGATTTAGGAGCCTTAGTCGATAAATTTTAAGAGCAATTCAAGTGATGGAAGCAAGGCGTAGATCATATTGGCAAAGAAGACCAGAATGATTGAGGCAGAGTATCCGTCGCGCATTGAAAAAAATATAAAGATGAAAACATATATCAAACATAACCCTTGGCAAATTATCGAAGACACCTTTCGTCCCGAACATAATGAATTTTCGGAAAGTATCTTCGCTATTGGTAATGGTCGGATGGGGCAGAGGGCTAATTTTGAAGAAGAATTCAGCGGGAAGTCGTTACAGGGATCGTACCTAGCGGGTATTTATTATCCTGACAAAACACGCGTGGGCTGGTGGAAAAATGGGTATCCCGAATATTTTGCCAAGGTCATCAATTCCATCGATTGGATAGGCCTACATATTCTAGTGAATGGGCAGGTTCTCGACCTAAACAAAGTTGCGGTCAAATCTTTTGAACGTCGCCTGGATATGCAAAATGGGGTTTTATACCGCAGTTTTATTGTGGAAATGCCCGATGGGGCACAGTTGAAGGTTGAAGCAAGCCGGATGTATCATCTGTTTGCTTCGGAAACAGCTTCATTACAGTACAACATACAGGCACTTTCCGGTCCGATTGCTTTGGAGGTCCGCTCGCATTTAAATGCTGAAGTTGTCAATCGAGACAGTAACTACGACGAGCAATTTTGGGAAAGCACAGCGCAGGGAAGAGATGGTGAAAATACCTTTGTGGCGGCGCGTACCAAGAAAACTGGCTTTGAGGTGTACGCCCTGCTTACAACTACCGTGACAGGACCTACAGCCGTTGTCGAAGTGCAAGATACGGTGACAAGTCGAGGCTGTATAGCAGAAATTTATAAGACCGAGCTAAGCGAATCTCAAATTTGTCGCGTTGAAAAGCGAGTTTCCATTGTTACATCACAGAACCATGTGTCGGCAGAGCTAGAAGTGGCTGCTTCGGTCAATTTACATAAGCTAGATGCACTGAGCTATGAGCAACTAAAGGAGAAACAAGCAGCAGCTTGGCAAGCGATCTGGGCAGAAAGTGACATTGAAATCAGTGGTGATGTTGCTGCGCAGCAGGCTATACGCTATAATATATTTCAGCTCAACCAGACCTATACCGGCGAAGATGAGCGACTCAATATTGGTCCGAAAGGTTTTACCGGAGAAAAATATGGCGGTGTCACCTATTGGGATACTGAAGCTTATTGTATTCCTTTTTACCTCGCAACACAATCTCCAAATATTGCGCGTAACTTGTTGATTTATCGTCATCAGCAATTGGGTAAAGCCATCGAAAACGCCGCTAAACTTGGCTTTACCAATGGAGCTGCACTTTATCCCATGGTGACGATTAATGGTGAGGAATGCCATAATGAATGGGAAATTACGTTTGAGGAAATTCATCGCAATGGAGCTATTGCATTCGCGATTTATAACTATGTCCGTTACACCGGTGATCAGGACTACATCTGGTCACACGGCTTGGAAGTCTTGATTGCGATAAGCCGATTCTGGGCACAGCGCGTTAATTGGAGCGCTGAGCGCCAGCAATATGTCATGTTGGGGGTGACGGGACCAAACGAGTATGAAAACAACGTGAACAACAACTGGTATACCAATCGGATTGCTTCCTGGTGCCTAGAATATACACTGGACTGTTTAAACAAGCTGGCGCAGCTGAACTCCGACATTGCTGACGCATTAAAAACGAAGTTAGCCATAGGAGCGGAGGAACAGGAAAAATGGCAGCATATTATCGATAACATGTATTATCCTTTTGATGCGCAGCGCGGGGTGTTTCTGCAACAGGATGGTTTCCTCGACAAAGAGTTAATTCCTGTGGCCGAACTTGATCCGGCTCAACGACCGATCAACCAGCGTTGGAGCTGGGATAGGATTCTACGTTCCTGTTACATCAAACAGGCCGATGTGCTGCAGGGCTTTTACTTTCTCGAAGACCAGTTTGATCTTGAAGCCTTAAGGCGACATTATGAATTCTATGAGCCGTTTACGGTACATGAAAGCTCGCTTTCTCCTTGCGTCCATGCGATATTGGCTGCTAAGTTGAATAAACCAGAAAAAGCCTATGAATTCTATCTGCGGACCTCTCGTTTGGATCTGGATGATTATAATAACGATACCGAAGACGGTTTACATATCACTTCCATGGCGGGTACCTGGATGACAATCGTAGAGGGCTTTGCAGGAATGCGGATTAAGGACGGAAAACTGTATTTAAATCCAATGTTGCCTAAAGAGTGGGAAGGGTATAAATTCCGTGTCTTATTTCGCGGTGCGACCTTGTTGATTACGGTACGGTCGGATGGATTTACGATCGAAAATGACAGTGACACTGCGGCCCATATCCAGACGGAGGCAGAAGCTTTCATTCTGGCTGCACAAAGCAAAAAGCAGGTGTTTCAGGTTCGGTAAGCCCCTGCTTTCAGCAGCGTAAGAACCAATCTTATCCTGCTGAAAATAGGGATTAAGTGATAATTAAATTGTATTTTGTCTTAAATTTTGATAGCCTATTATGGGAAATAAACCTGAATTAAGCATTAGCCAGGTCATCAATATGAGTTTTGGGTTTTTGGGCATACAAATGGGGTTTGCCTTACAAAACGGCAATGCTTCCCGTATTCTACAGACATTTGGTGCTGATGTAGAACACCTGTCGCTGTTTTGGCTTGCAGCTCCGATTACGGGGATGATTGTGCAGCCAATTATCGGGCATTATAGCGATCGAACCTGGAATAAATTGGGGCGTCGTCGGCCTTATATTTTGGTGGGTGCACTGCTGACCACCATAACCCTGTTTTTGATGCCGAATGCAGCAGTATTTACCACATTGCTAGCACCACTTTGGATAGGAGCAGGACTATTAATGTTTATGGATGCTTCCATCAATGTGACAATGGAGCCCTTTAGAGCCTTAATTGGCGATAATCTACCGAGTAACCAACGTAGTCTTGGATTCTCCGTACAAACCTTTCTGATCGGTATTGGAGCCGTATTGGGATCGTTACTTCCCTTTATACTGACAAAATATTTTCATGTGCAGGGAACTTCCGAAGCTGGTCAGGTGCCAAACAATGTGATATATTCTTTTTACTTTGGTGGTTTTGTACTGCTTCTAACGGTGTTGTGGTCGGTGTTTAAAACGAAGGAATATACGCCACAGGAATTACGGTCATTTTCCGATACCCTGGTGGTTGAACAGGAGACAGCGCCAAAATTTGGTTTGCGCGCTATTGCCAGCGATATTGGTAAGATGCCATTGATCATGCGCAAACTCGGTTGGGTTCAATTCTTTTCCTGGTTTGCCCTTTTTATGATGTGGGTATATACAACTCCTGCGATTGCAGATTCGGTTTTTTACCTGCGGGAAGGAAATCGGCAGGATCTTTATATGGAGGCGGCCAATTGGGTGGGCGTGCTTTTTGGTATTTACAATGGGGTATCGGCTCTATATGCTTTGTTTATTCCGCGGATAGCCAAACAGCTCGGGCGTGGAAAAACGCATGCGCTTGGGCTTTCCATTGGAGGACTTTCGTTGATTTCATTGTTTCTGATTAAAGATGCTAATCTGCTGATTCTTCCCATGATCGGTATTGGTATCGCTTGGGGAAGTATTTTAGCGATGCCTTATGCCATTTTGAGCGATCACCTGCCTGCAGGGAAAATGGGGGTTTATATGGGGCTTTTCAATTTCTTCATTACCTTACCACAGATTGTATGTGGATTTTTTGGAGGAATGATCATCAAATATTTTTTTCATAGCCAATCCATTTATGGCTTGTTGTTGGCCGGTGTATTTATGCTGCTGGCTGCATTCTTTGTTCCCAAGAGTAAACGCTAAGATCATTATCGTAGACGTAGTAAATAGAGCTTACGTCTACGATTTTCTGCTCACTTGGCCCAGCTCCTGCAATTGGATTTTCATCATCTCCTTAAGTATACTAATTTGCTTTAGTTAGCACGGCTCGCTTTTACACAGCGGGATAATTTCGTTCGATTTACTAAAACTTGTGCGTATCAATTGCTGAAAAATGCACCATCATTTGCTGAACACGTATACATTATTTACTGTTTTCAAGAATATAGTTGCTCGGCGACATACCATAATGTTTATGGAAGTCCCTGGAAAAATTGGATTGCACGGTGTAACCTACCATCGTTGATACTTGGGTAATGTTGTATTCTTTCTGGGTAAGCAGTTCTGCCGCTTTTTTTAATCGTGAAATATTGATCAATTCATTGGGTGTTAGGTCGGAGAGTCCTTTGATTTTACGGTAAAGGGTCGGACGACTCATATGCATCAGTTTGGCCAGTTCATCCACATTAAGGTCTATCGCTGAAATATTCTCATAAATAACCGTATTGAGCTGACTGATGAAATCTTTGTCAGGACCCGAAACGTTGATATCTATTAAGTTGGAGCTGAGGGTGTTAGTGAAGTAATTCTTGATAATTTTTCGGTTCTTGAGAATATTGCGTATTTGTACCATGAGGAATTCAAGCGAAAAAGGTTTTTCGATATAAGCATCGGCACCATTTTTTAATCCCTGAATTTTGGAATCCAATGCATTTTTTGCGGTCAGAAAGATCACGGGAATATGACTATAGAGAATATCTGTTTTGATACGTCTGCATAAAGCTAGGCCATCCATAATAGGCATCATGATGTCTGTCAGTACCAGTTGTACATTCTCCTGGTCTAATATTTCGAGCGCTTCGGCACCATTGCCAGCTCGTAGGATTATATAGCTGGTTTTTAATTCTTTATTGAGGTAGGCGAGAATTTCTTTATTGTCTTCGACGAGTAGAATCACCGGTTTTTCTTCCTCCTGCTCGTCTGGTTTATCATTTAATACATGATCGTCATTATCTTCCTGAAAAGATTTGATGTCCAGTGATTGTTCTTGAAAAATCGGTACAGACAGCAGGAATATATTGCGGTTTTCTTCCAGATAGACAAGTGACAAGGTTCCTTGGTGCAATTCGACCAAGGAGCGGGATAGGGGAAGGCCAATACCTGTCCCCGTATCTTTATCGGATTCGTTCAATCGATAAAATGGTTCAAATATTTTTTCTCTTTTTTCATAAGGAATAAGCTCACCATCATTCTTAAATTCGATATTGAACATAATATCATCGCTATTAAAAGGGAGGAGCCTAACATAGACTTCTTCATCTGCATATTTGATGGCGTTGTGAATAAGATTAGTAAAGATTTTTCGGAGAGCTTCCTCATCCACATAAGCAGCGAGACTGATACGTGGCAGGCTAAGCTCATAATGCAACTGTTTATCTTTTGCAAGATAATTTAGGTCGTGGAATACTTCGGATAGGAGTGTGTTGATGTCCGTTTTAGTAAAAATAAGGCTCATATTGTTGGTTTCTGCTTTTCTAAAATCCAGTAGTTGGTTGGTCAGGCGAATTAAACGCGCTGTATTCTTTTCAATTAATGCGAGATCCTTGGCTGTGTCGCTATCGGTAAATTTTTGTTGGTTTATTATTTTCTCAAGGGGCATTTTGATCAGGGTGAGTGGCGTACGAATTTCGTGGGCCAGATTGGTAAAGAACTCCAGTTTGAGATTATAAATTTCCTGTTCTTTTTTTCGTTCATAGCTATCCATCTTTTGAGCATTATTGGCCTTTATAAGTAGAAAATAATACCGTAATACGAGCAGTATAATCGTACCAAAGCTCACAAAATAAAGTAAGTACGCCCAGCTTGATTGCCACCAGGGGGGCGAAACAATGATGAGCAGTTTTTTTTCTGTCGGATTCCAGACGCTGTTGTTATTTGCACCCCTGAACTTAAACGTATACGTACCTGGTGGAAGTTTATTGTAATATATTTTTTGATTTCCCGTAATATCGGTCCAGCCTTTATCATAACCTTCCATAATATAACGATAGGGATTGCTCTTTGGGGAAACAAAGCTCAAGGCTGCTATATGGAAGCTGATATTGGAATTGTCGTAGGTTAAGTGTATCTCTTTTGATAGGGAGATGGATTCTTTGAGTATGCCATTTTCACTAACCGGCACACTGACATTGTTGATCTGAATGCCGCTGATGAATATGGGTGGAATAAAACTGTTCTTAATGGATTTTGTGGGGTTGAAGCTTACCATTCCTTTGATAGTCCCGAAATATAAAGTTCCGTCGCTATCTTTAAAAGCCGAATTATAATTAAACTGATCTGCGGGAAGCCCATCTCTGGAGGTATAGATGACCCTTCGAGGGACACCCTCGTCCAGCCGGACCAGTCCACCGCCGGTCGATATCCAGATGCTGTTGTTGTCGTCTTCCAAGACCTTGAATACTTGATTAGAAGGTAAACCGGATTCGGTCAGGTAGTTGGTGAAACGTCCATCACGGCGGTATTTCGAAAGGCCGCTTTCGGTGCAAAACCATAAATTCTTTTTGCTGTCTTCAAATAGGCCGTTGACGTAATTATTGACGAGTGTATTTTGTTTACCTTGTTCGGACAGCAAATGCTGTATTTCTCCCGAGCTGCGGTTATACTGGAAGATCCCACTGCCATAGGTATTGATCCAGAGTATACCATATTCATCTTCATAAATGCCTTGTATCCATGCTTGAATAGGAAGGAGATCAAAACTGTCCTTATTTTTGTTGTAGGCGTATAAAGCGCGGTCTGTGCCAACAAACATCGTATTGTCTTTGGACTTATAAATGCATACGGCGAAGCTACTTTGTAAGGGACCTTGGCCGATGCGGTCATAGTGCTTTTTTAATTTTCCAGTCTTTACGTCGAGAATGTCAAGTCCATGTGTGGTGGATCCTACCCAAAGATCGTCGCCGATTGTTGCCAAGCCATGGACATTGTTATGCGCAATACTGCCTTTTTTTCCGTTGGCAATGAAATGCTGGATTTGTTGTGTTTGGGCATCTATTTTGTTCAATCCGCCATCTTCTGTTCCGATCCAGAAATTTCCATAGCGATCTTTTTTGATATCGTGTACAATATTACCTGATAGGGCTGATTTTCCAAATCCGGACAAATACTTCTTGAAATTGTCGAATTGGTTGCTGTATTGGTTAAAGCCACCGAAAAATGTTCCAAACCAGATATTGTCTTCACGGTCCCGATAGAAATTCAGGACAGCATTGTCAGAAATGGCAAATGGATTGAGCAGGTCTTTTTTGATGTGTTGGCTCTGGCCTGTGTGAATATCATAGGTGTATATTCCGGTTTCAGTTCCAATCCAGTATGTCGACTCTGTTTGTTGAATAATACAGTTTGCCTGAATGACTTTGTTGGGGTAATGACTTGCAAATAGATTTTTTAATGTGCCATTTTTGAAATCAAACAAATAAGCCGAATTGATTGTTCCGACCATTAGCAATGAATCGTTGATCGCATATACGGTTTTGGTATTCGCTAGTGTTTGTCGATCGATCTTTTTAAGATCAACAGGGAAAAATTTACCCGTATTAACCTGATACCGTAGTATTGTACTGTTATTGTCTGTTACCCACAACCCACCTTTCTTACTGCTGGTGATCGCTACTAGGGTATTTTTGTTGAGATCAAATGGGGATATTTCTCCTGTATAAGAATTGTAACGGTACAGTTTTCCATTGGAAAGCAACCATATAAAGCCTGCGTATTCGTGTATGGCATTTACTTCACCGATGGATATGAGCTTGAATGGTTTGAAATCTTCTTTTATGGGATCGTAACGATAGGCACCCCGTGTGGTACCCACCCATAGGACACCTTTGCTATCTGTGAGGAGGCTTAAAATAGAAGAACTTCCGATACTTGTCGAATCTGAAGCATTGTGTCGAAATATTTTAAATTGATTACCGTCAAAACGATTAAGGCCATTCCTCGTTCCTAGCCACAGAAAACCCTGAATATCTTGTGTAATACATTTGACCGTACTATTGGAAAGGCCATCGTGGGTCTGATAGTTTTTAAAATAGATCGATTGTGCCTGCAGGTTGATAACTGCCAGCAAGATATACAAAAGGAGTATGGTGGTTATTCTTTTCAAAACTGATTACGTTGAACTAAAAATAGGCAATTAAAAGATAAAAAAGAGTTTTACTGATACGCTTTGATATAAAATTGAGACGCTCTGATTGGACGAGATACAAGGATTTGCGCATTTTTATAAAACAATAATAACCAAATATAAACGTATGTTTCGCCCTAGAATTATGACAGGTATATCCTGTATCCTTGTTTTTCAGTTTGTTAGGTTTTTGTTTTTACAGGTGCGGCAATATCTTCACGATGATTTGGTATTCCATTTGGGCGTTAACGATTTTGATACTGATCGTTACGTATTTGCAATAATCGGGAAAGACCATACTCATTTCAAATGAGTTTTAGGACTAAAAATAAACCATTAAAAATCACTTATTATCAGCTGTGTATCTATTGCACACGATAAAAAATCAATTAAACCACCAATCAAAAAGCGTATGAAAAATAAACTACTTGCACAATGCGTAATGACGCTCACATTTCTGCTTGTATCTTTTATTGTAGTTGCCCAGACGAAAGTCTTGAAGGGGAAGGTTGTAGATGAGACTCAAAGTCCATTGGCAGGAGCTACGATCAAAGTAAAAGGGGGTACCGCGGCTACCACAACAGACACGGAAGGTTCCTTTACATTGACTATTCCCAGTGAAGCTAAAACGCTGGAAGTATCCTTTATCGGATATACTTTAAAAGAAGTACCTATTGTGGGGAGCGATATCACGGTAGCGCTTGAACCTAGTGCCGGTCAGGGCTTAGATGAAGTCGTTGTGATCGGTTATGGTACGGCCCGTAAAAAAGATCTAACGGGGTCTATGGTCACTATTGGAGCAAAAAACTTCAATAAGGGGATCATGACCAGTCCCGACCAACTCATACAAGGAAAGACACCAGGGGTGATGGTGATTAACAATACGGGGCAACCTGGGGGATCAACCACAGTACGTATTCGTGGGAATTCATCGATCCGCGCCAGTAACAACCCGTTATTTGTGCTCGATGGTGTGCCGATGTCGGGCAACTCCCCTCTGCCCGAAGGAAGAGGAGGTTTTTCTTCCGACAGAGGAAATCCTTTAACTTACTTAAATCCGGGTGACATTGCTAGTATGGACATCCTTAAAGATGCTTCGGCTACGGCAATTTATGGATCACGTGGGGCAAATGGTGTAGTCATTATTTCCACGAAAAGAGGTAAAGTAGGACAGCCCGAGGTTTCTGTGGGAGCCTCTGCAGGTGTTTCTACCATGCGGGAATATCCTGATGTATTGGATGCAGCGCGATTCAGAGAGGCGTTGAAATATTATACACCATCTGAAGTGGCAAATGCTGATTTTGGTGGTAATGAGGATGCTTTTAAAGCAATCACAAGAAAAGCCATCACGCAAAATTACTATGCTGACGTGGCGGGCGGAACCGAACATGGTAAATACCGTCTTTCGGGTGGGTATTTAAACCAAAATGGTATTATTCGTGGCTCACAACTGAAGAAATATACAGCCAATTTTAACGGGAATTTCCGTTTTTTGGAAAACAAACGATTGGGATTGGATTTTGCAGTCTTTTTGACGCAAATGGATAATAAATACGCACCGATCAATGCGATGGTAGGTTCTGAAGGAAATGTGATTTCCCAAGCACTGCAATGGAATCCAACGCGACCATTACGCGATGAGCAAGGTAATTTGACCTTTGTGAGTTCAACCACACGAAATCCATTGACAAGCATTGAAGCCTTTAAGGACTTGGCGACAACCAATACAATGGTGGTCAATTTGGCGCCATATTATAAAATTACAGATGATTTAGAGTATCGCTTTATTTATAGTGCGATGCGACAAACAGGAAACCGCGAGGGTATGTACCGCGCCGGGCTTATTGATCCTTCTGCTGTGAACAATGAGCAGGCTTTTATCTCCAATAACGGGGAAACCAACTTGCAAATGACGCATATGCTCTCCTACAATAAACAAATCAATTCAGATTGGAGTGTCAATGCAGTAGCAGGCTACGAGTATTTGGATTATAATTATAATAATAACATTTCCTTTGGCGGTGGATTTCGCTACCTGGGGTTAGATTATTTTGACTATCTACAATATACGCCTGTTTCCACGCGTGAAATATCGTCGTATAGAAGTCCAACAAACCAATTGCAATCGCTTTTTTTACGGGGCGGCTTCAATTACTTAGACCGTTATTTATTCACTGCAACAGTGCGAAGGGATGGTTCAACGAAATTTGGTTCAAACAACAAATACGCCATGTTCCCTTCGTTGGCCGTAGCCTGGAATGTTAATCAGGAAGAGTTTTTAAAGTCTTCCGGTATCTTTGACCAATTGAAAGTGCGATTGGGTTGGGGAAAAACAGGTAACCAAGAATTCCCTTCTGGTGCCTCATTGAATAGATTGGTCTTCGGTAATCAGAGTGTAAGCCAGGCTAACTATGGAAATCCTGACTTGAAATGGGAAACTTCGACGACGATCAATGCGGGTATAGATTTCGGAATCTGGGGCAACCGTCTATATGGATCCATTGATTATTTTAATAAAAAGACCACAGATGCGCTATTTGAGCAAACGCTTGCACAGCCAGCTCCTGCGGGACGTATTTGGGTAAATTTGGACGGTGAGATTGTCAATAAAGGGGTAGAGGTCGCGTTGACAGGTACAATTATTAAAAATGACAATTGGACTTGGGATTTGACAGGTAATGCAACATTTCTTAAGAATAGTGTAAGTGGCCTTGTTGGTTATTATGAGACAGGAGCACTCCGCGGACAAGGTTTTTCTGGTGTATTGGGACAACGAATGGTCAATGGCCAGCCATTGAATGTATGGTATTTGGCCGATTACCAAGGTATCGACCCGCAAACCGGAATGAGCATGTACCGTGGACAGGATGGTAGTATCAGTACGGCCAACGATCCTGCAATTAATAAGTTTTATATGAACAGTCCAAATCCAACCACATTATTGGGTATCTCCACCAATGTAAATTATAAACAGTTTTCTTTGGCTGCCAATATGAATGGCGCTTTTGGACATTATCTATTCAATAATACGGCAGCGACAACTTTGGGATTGAGCAATTTGTCATCACGGAATATCGGTTCAGCATTCTTTAATACAGCTGTAAAAGAGTCTACTTCCAATTCGGCTGCGCCTTCGACGCGATTCCTTGAAAAAGGTGATTATCTAAAAATGGCTAATCTTACTTTAAGCTATCGTGTTGGAAATGTAGGCAGAACACTGAAGAATTTAAATGTATCCCTTACTGGACAGAATCTTTTCATCATCACGAAGTATACAGGGTTTGATCCTGAGGTGAATACAGATGGTGCAACAAATGGTATTCCTTCGTTGGGTATCGAATATTTACCATATCCACCGGCAAGAAATATCCTATTGGGGGTTAACTTCTCACTTTAAGCGTATACTGTAGATCATTAGATAATAAAAAGAGGAGAGTATTAAGATTGATTTAAACATATTCATATTAGTGAATGAATAAATCTGATCGCCTCATTACGAATGAAACACTAAAGGCAGTATGAATGCCTTACAGTCAAAATGGATGAATAAATAATCAAATTTAGACGGATGAAAAAGATGAAATTAAGAACTTTATTATATATCGGAATAATTGGCTCCATTGTAACAAGTACATTTTCTTGTACTAAACTAAAGGAGGAATTTAAAGGAGAATTGGAAGAGGGGACATCCAATGTGGATCCTGGAAGCTTGTTGATCACAGCTTATAATTCATTGAATACCCCTTATCAGCAGGAACAGCGCTGGGTGATGCAGGAAATATCCACAGATGCTGCTATGGCTCCTACACGGGGAGGTGACTGGGATGATAATGGGATGCATCGTGCGATCCATTTACATACCTGGAATGCTGATAATGGTTATATGAACAATACATTTGTAAGTCTTGGTACAGCCATCTATAATGCGGGTAATGTGTTGCGGTATAATCCGAGTGCACAGCAAGGTGCTGAAGCGAAGTTTATTCGTGCGTTGGTCATGTTCGATATGTTGGATCTCTATGGCGTAGTACCCGTCCGGGAAGGAGCCTCTTTTGAAGATTTTAGAATCGCACCAGAGGTGTTACAGCCACAGGCGGCTATTGATTATATCGTGAAGGATCTCAACGAAATTATAGCGAGTTTGCCTGCAAACGGTCCGAAAGCAGCCTATGTAGCCAATAAAAATGCGGCAAAAGCATTGCTGATGAAGATTTATTTGAATAAGGGAACATTTTTAAACAGACAAGCTCCTTCTTTTGCTGCCGAAGATATGAATAAAGTGGTGGCCTTAGCCAAGGAAATTACGGCTTCGGGATCCTATACTGTTTCTGCAAAGGGCAAGTACTTTGATAATTTCGCGCCCGATAATGACGAAAAGTCTACCGAAAATATTTTCACTTTATATAATAAAAATGGCGATAGAGGTGGAAATGTGGATCGTACCTGGAATACTATTGCGCATTATAATATGAGACCTGGGGGCTGGAACGGTTGGTGTACATTATCAGATTATTACGATAAATTTTCGGATGCCGATGAAAGAAGAGGAATTTACTATAATTATCCGGCTGATACGACTTCTAACAGAACAAAAGAATTCAAACGTCAAAATGTAGGTTTTTTTGCAGGACAGCAATACAATTGGAGTACAAACAAACCATTGATGGCGCGAAATCCAGCGAATGCACCTTTGGTCTTCACGCGTGAAGTGACCATCCGGACCTCTGGAGCTACATTGGAAACAGCGGGTATCCGTCCAATGAAGTATGCCTTTGATTATGCTGTCACTGGTCAACGAAATAACGACTGGGTAGTCTTCCGTTATGCCGATGTATTGTTGATGCAAGCAGAGGCTATATTAAGAGGCGGAACCGGAACTGCAACAGAGGCACTTGGATTAGTTAACACTATTCGGACAAACCGTGGTGTGAATAACTTGACAGCGTTGACGCTTGATAATATATTAGACGAGCGTGCGCGTGAGTTGTATTGGGAAGGTTGGAGAAGACAGGATTTGATCCGCTTTGGTAAGTTTTTATTAGCCTGGCAGGAAAAAGCTGCGGATTCCAGCCCGAAAACATTGGTTTATCCAATTCCGAGTCAACAGCTTGCTGTCAATCCAAATTTAAAACAAAATCCAGGATACTAGATTTTATTGATATCCATAAAACAAGCAGTTTCACGGTGTTTGTTTTAGTGCAAAGGTATTTAGATGACAAGTGATTTTTCTTATCATCTAAATACCTTCTTTTTTCTATATAGTGATTAAAACTAATCTATCTTAATACCAACTTATACCTCTTCACAATTTTTAATCAATTTTTAGACAGTAATCAGTCATTGTTTATTCAGTTTACACTGAGCAATCACTGAGCAATCACTGAACAAGCACTGTTAAAAGGACTAATTTGGTCACGAGTTGAAACGAACTTGCTGCGCCTAAAAAATACAAGAGAAGAAAACAGGACCCATAAGTTGCCTATCGGCAAAGTAGCTTTTATGAAAGAAAGCGCTTAAAATGGAGATTGAGGCGATGGCCTTATCGAAAATATTATCTTGTTTTTTTGATAAAAAATAATCACTTTAGAGGTGGATAACTAGCCAAAAAGCATGGGTCATTTTGATGGATCAAATTGAAATTCTGTCAGATACCAATTTCGATATTCTTTGGAAAGAGGATAACAGCATTGAAACAAGACTATCTAAATGTAGATTATGATGGATAAAATCCTACAGCGGGCACCGACTAACGAAAAGGAGTTTTTTTTAGCTTATCGTTATTGGTACAGGAAATTGTACTATTTTCTGTATCAGAAGACCCAATGTTCGAATCTGGCCGAAGATGTCGTCCAGCAGACTTTTCTAATTGTTTGGGAACGCAAGAATCATGCGAATCAGCAAATCCAATTCAGTACCCAGCTCTTTCAGATTGCATGAACAAAATTAATTGATGAGTTGCGGCGGCGTGCTTTGAATAGAAAATATGTAGAGTTTGAGAAACCTTTTGTACTGACCCAATATGAAGATCTTGAACGACAAATTGCCTATAAAGGAGAGTTAGAATACGTAAAAGAGCTGATTACACAAATGCCTTTTATGCGGCAACAGGTCTTTTATCTCCATAAAATTGAGGAATTGAGTTATAAAGAAATTGCCGTCAAATTGTCTATCTCCCCGAAGACGGTAGAAAACCACGTTAGCATTGGTCTGAAATTTATTAAAAAATTTTTTAAGTTGTCTTAGGGGACAAGCCCATCACTATTCGTATAACAGTTATATACCTATCCCGCTAAAAGGATAGAAACTGTTATGAATCGCAAATCCTTATTAAATAAATTCCTGGCGAATGAATGTTCTGCTGAGGAAGCGAAACTTGTCTTCAAATGGCTGAATGATGATCCGACCTTATTGGATGATTTCATTTCAGAAGATGACTGGGTTTCCTATATCAATCAGGAAAATAAGTCAAAACGTGGTGGTGATAGCCTGTTGAGAATCATTACTGTATTCATACTGTTTGGTTTCCTGTTCATCTTAACCAATCTTTTGAGCACATCAACTGATGAACCTTTACAAACAGCGAGTTTCATTCATGAAATTTACTACAACCCTTCTGCTCAGCCTAAAGAAATTGTTGCAGCGGACCATTCGATTTTAACCTTGGAACCCGGGGCACTGATTCAGCTGGGCATAAAACCGGATCTTGATTTTAGACGGGTTAAATTATTCAGTGGAAGGGTCAGTTTTAAAGTAGCGAAAGATCCTTCAAAACCTTTCATCGTCGAAAGCGGTACGTTGATGACCAACTGCGCTGGGAACAGAATTCATCGTGGATTATAATGCGGCAGTTGAACATGCGAATGGCAGGGACAAACGCATATTGGAGCAGTACTGGCAGCGGCATGTTCAGGAGAAAGAAAACTGAGCTTTAGGAGGCAAGGCCAGCAGCTGAGGCAGGTTGCTGCATTGCACCACACACTTTGCGCCGGGTTTCATTGCGCAGCCCGCCTCGCCGCCGCACGCAGGCAAATATTTGTACCTCATATACGCCTGCCTTCCCTACGTATTATAGAAAGAAGGGCACTGCACCGCCATTACAAACGTAGCTACGCAGGAAAACCGTCAAGGGTGTATAAACAACGGCTATCACCGTTGCCCTTGACAATTCCCTGCTTCCAACTCTGGTTGTTTAAGCGTTGCAATGGTCAGGAGTGTTTATATTCTATCGGAAGGAAATTCGTTAGCACTTTAAGATGAACTAATTACTTAGGTATCATTTCTGATATACTTTAAATCTGGCTACTAATTTCTATAAATTGCGGTATGCGAAGACTCCTGTTAATGATGGTAAGCGGGATCTCCGGGATCAAATGTTCGTATGCCCTGGTAAGCCCGTACACGAGGATCGTGGTTATAGTAATGTAGATCAGTTCAGACCTGACCTTGTTGAACAGATACTTAAAAGGGGGACGTTTGTTCAATAACATTGTTGTACCTCCTGAAAAATATTTATCGTCACTTTTTTACATCGATTTCAATACAATATTAGTTGTCCGGATCATCTGCTTCCAGGTTATATTTCTTAAAGAGCTCGCGGGCGATGAGTTTCACGTTCCAGGCGAGTTCATCCGAGTTGCAGCGCTTCATGGTTAATGGCAGTTTTACGCCGTCTTCACATGCTGTTAATATCAAGGTAAATGATCCCTGCCCGGTGACCTGGTCATCTCCATGCAGCTCCTCAAATACCTGAGCAGCGAAATCCTTTTCTGTGCCAAGTTCCAGAGAACCTATCGTTTCCATTCCGAAAAGCGTGTTCAGTTCGAGACTGATATGATAGCTGCCTGCCATGCCGATCAAACTCCTTTGATAAAGCGGGATATAAAACGAGCTGCCCTTTCGGACAGCCCGTAAACTCCGGAGAATTCAACCTTATTTGATCTCGATCTGACGGGTCACCGATTTGGCCTCTTCTTTCTTAGGCACATTGATCTTCAGAACGCCGTCGGTATAGCTTGCTTCGATGCGGCTGTCGTCCGCACTGTCAGGCAAGGTGAAAGAACGCACGAAAGAACTATAGCTGTATTCGCGCTTATTGTATTTCTTACTGTTCTCGGTGTTCTCGCTGCGTTGTTCTACAGAAATGTTCAGCACCTGATGATCGATATTGATTTTGAAATCATCCTTCTTCAGGCCAGGAGCGGCAAGTTCGATATGGTATTCATCAGGGGTTTCGCTGATGTTAGCCGCAGGTACACGGGTCACCATACGGTCCGATAAGAAAGAATCATTAAAAAAAGATTCAAAGATGTCGTTAAAGCCTGGCATTAACGCATTTTGTTTTCGATCTGAATTAAATTTAACCAATGACATAACTTATTTCCTTTCTTAAACAATTAATGAATCAATTAAACTTAAGAACCGAAGTTCTGTGAACGATTAGTCAAGCAGCATGCCAATCCGAAATGGTTGTACAAAAAATGTTTAAAAAACAGCAATTATGCTATATTTTAACTGTTTCGCATGGCTTTTTCAATAGCAAAATAACAGCTTTAGGCCATTTGAAACTGAATTTTTTTCATCCTGTCTGACAACTTTACATAGTTAAATAACGCAACTAACGATCATCAACAAAAACAAAATACGAGACAGGCTTTTACGGTTATGGCTCAAGCAGCGCCTCGGGTTTTTAGAAACTACGGCAGCATGCTGTTAGGAAAATTGTACCCTGCGGCCTCTTATCCTATCCTTCTTTTTCAAGTTGTTTCTTTCCCCAGTTATGAAGATGCTCTATAAAGGGCATCAACTCCAGGCCGGTTTCGCTCAATGAATATTCCACTTTAGGCGGCACTTCGTGATACATTTTCCGGATGATGAGCTTGTCCTCTTCCAGCTCTCTCAAAGTTTGCGTAAGCATCTTGGTAGTGATATCAGGGAGGGTTCTGCTCAACTCTCCATACCGCAATACCGGTCGCATGCCCAGATGCCAGAGAATGCGACCTTTATATTTCCCGCCGATGCGTTTAAAAGCATATTCAACTCCACATTTTTGTATACACTCAGGAATTTCTGCATTTTTTTTCATGTTAATTTATTTACAACATTTTGATAATCAATAATACATACTTTTTGGTAGGTAAGATACAGATAAGTACATACTTGACAAAAGTATTGGAAAAATTTAATATTGTCCACATCAAACAGCAGAAAAATGGAATTAAAATCACAAAACAAATCAGGCTTAATGAAGGCGATCCGTCAGCACGAGTTTGGTGGTCCTGAAGTTCTCCTTTATGAGGACGCTCCGATACCTATGCTTAAGCAGGGCGAAGTGCTCATTCGGGTTCACGCGGTTGGTCTCAATCCGCCCGACTGGTACCTGCGTGACGGGTTTAAATCGCTTCCTCCTGAGTGGAGGCCAAAGGGGAACTTCCCGCTTATTCTGGGAACAGATGTATCGGGTGTGGTAGAGGCGGTGGCTGATGATGTTAGGGACTTCGCCGTCGGGGACGAAGTTTACTCGATGGTTCGTTTTCCGGAGGGTCTCTCTGTAGAAAGTGGTGCCTATGCCGAATACATCACCGCGCCCGCATCGCAGGTAGCGCTTAAGCCGGCCGCTATCGATCATATCCATGCGGCCGCTGCTCCTATGTCTCTGCTCACCGCCTGGCAATTCATGATTGAACAGGGGCATAATGTACCCAATCCGCTTCAGCCGAAGCAACATGAACCGGTGCCGCTTGAGGGCAAAAAAGTACTCATCAATGGTGCGGCCGGCGGTGTCGGCCACTTTGCCCTGCAACTCGCCAAATGGAAAGGGGCCTACGTGATCGTGGTGGCATCTGGTAAGCATGAAGTACTTTTGCGTGATCTTGGCGCTGACGAATTCATTGATTATATCAAGACCGTACCCGAGGATGAGGTGCGTGGCGTTGATCTGGTCATCGACTCGGTTGGCGGCCCAACGACTAGTCGTTTTTTACGTACGCTCAGGCGGGGCGGCGCACTCTTTCCCATTTTCGGGCTCGGCGCGTCCGGTGGAGCAGAGGCTGAGCAGCTTGGTGTGACGATGTCCACCACCCAGGTCCGTTCGAATGGTGCGCAATTGGCAGAAGTAGCCAAATTACTTGACAACGGTACGATACGCGTCGTCATTGATAGTGTTTTCCCGCTTGCCGATGCCCGAAAAGCCCACGAAAGAGCTGCTCAGGGAAGTATCCAGGGTAAGATTGTGCTCACCGTGGCCTAGAAAGATAAAGGCTCGCTAGGTTGGGGTCAAAGCACTACAGCGAGTCCCATTAAAAGGCTATCCATTACAGATAGCCTTTTCTAATTCTAATCGGTATAAGACCCTAAAAAACTTATTTATTTTATAACGACCATGAAGGATCTTGAACAATTAAAAGACAGGCTATTGATAAAGGAGCTCGTAGACAGGGTTTCAATTTTGGGCGACAGAAAGGATTTTAACGCGCAGGTCCAGCTATTTTCGGAAGATGCGTTGTCAGAAACTTTTGCCGGCGGAACTTCTATCTTAAAACTGCGGTGCCGGAAGGAAATGGCAGCAGCGTTTGGTAATTTCCTTAAGGATTACGAAACTGTTTACCATTTTAACGGACAGCACATTATAAGCATAGATGGCGATAAGGCCTCAGGAACATGTTACTGTACCATTACTTTGATTGGCACAGAGAACAGCAAAAGAATTAAAACCACCATTGGGGCGGTTTACCAGGATGATTATGTACGTGATGGTAACCGCTGGCTTATTGCTGAGCGAACAGGAACTTTTAACTGGCAGGATAAATCTGAGGTTTATCAATGATCAAGCAAAACATCTAATTAGCGTTAAGAAGCAAAGCCGGCTTAATCCACCATAATTTATGGAAGTTTACAGTAAGAGAATGAAAACTGAAAATAGCTTTATAGATAGACTGAGATAGGGTACTGATGATTTTGACTCACTACGATGATGTCCTGTGAGGTGTTAAGAGGCTGCTTGTTCGGCAGCCTCTCTAATATCAAAAACAGTTGGCAATTACTTCTGCACGAATGCCTCAAGATTTTCTGCCATTGGCTCAACTGTGTCCACTGCGTCTGTAATGGTCATCTCCGTAATGAATTCCTCTTTAGGGGTGCGTACCTTTTTCATATTGACTAACCAGTCGTTTTCTCCATCCCGGTAACCCAATGGTAGGATCACCGTACTTTTGTAACCGGTACCCTTTAACTTTAAAAGCTCGTCCAGTCTTTCTGGTATAAAGCCTTCCATAGGCGTGGCATCAACCTTTTGTTCTGCTGCTGCCGCAATCGCGATTGCAAATGAGATGTAACTCTGTTTTGCCGCATGATGCGCCTGCCATTCCGTTCCTGATTTTTCATAAAGGTCCATAATTGTCTCTTTATAGGCATTCATCGTACTGTGCGGCAGCCCGCGTTCGTCCATGATATAGTTGAATACTTTCGAAATACGTTCATCGTCATAATGATCCCATGCGGCAAACACCAGTAAGTGGGAGCAATCGGTGATTTGGCTTTGGTTATAAGCGACACCTTTGATCTTCTCCAGTAATGCTTTGTCAGAAATGACGATTATTTTGTATTGCTGAAGACCTGAAGAGGATGGCGCCATCCGGGCGGCTTCAAGGATATAATTAATTTTTTCCTCCGGAACCCTGGTTCCGTTCATCTTTTTGGTGGCATAGCGCCATTGTAAATCATTAAGTAAACTCATATTTTATTTTTGAGTAAAGGTAGCGCGATCGCTGTTATATTGTAACTTTGTGACAAAAAGTAACTGTGACATTGAGGTAACCTATGTGACAAAAAAGTATCCATATAAATTTATGGAAAAGGAAATTGAAACTAAATCACGGTTTATAGACAGTGAGTGTGCTAAAAAGATACGGGCAATAGATGACACGATGGATATCTTAAGCGGCAAATGGAAAATATCGATACTCTCACGCCTTGGCTATAAGCCGATGCGGTATTCGGAACTTCTAAGAGATATCAATGGCATTGCAGGGAAGGTACTTAGCCGGGAATTAAAAGATCTTGAAACAAACGGTCTGGTTAAAAGGGAGGTATCTCAAACACAACCGCTGTCTGTAACCTACGATGTAACGCCTTATGGAATGACGCTGAAGAGCCTGACTGACAGTATTGCGGAATGGGGATTGCAACACAGGAAACGCATCATTGACTCGCACAAGCAAGACCGGTAATTGAATTTACAGATGAAAAGGAAACTCATTTATTAATAACCCAGTCGTATAGAAAGCTTTCTCGTACACATTTTAAAAATGAGAATGGAGTGGACATAGATATCGGGCTTTGCCGGAGCGGCTGGTGTGATCAAAGGCCGACTTGATGCGACCTCTGATCACACCGGCTATTCCGGCGAACTACTTCTATTCGGCTCAAATTTAAGGAGGCTAAGTTGTAACGCCCTGAAGCAACAATCAGTTTGATAATGAATGACGTTTAAAAAAATCGTTGGCATCCTTCAACCTGAAGGCCAGAAGACCATTAAAAATACCGGTGAATATAAAGGCCGTTGCCGTCCAGGTCAATGGTCACGGCACCCAATACAGGGTTGAAGAATACCTGCGCCGCAAACAATATCGTTAGGACGCCGGCAGTGATCAAACCAGGCGGAATGCCGGGTAGAGTTGGAAAAGAAAGCCGCAGGCAAACCATGTACCACTTCTTTCCCCTCGAAAAATTGACAGTTCAAATGAAAATTCGGCAGCAATAAGCCGTTAAC
Organism: Sphingobacterium sp. UBA7038; assembly: GCF_002494055.1. Classification (NCBI taxonomy): domain Bacteria; kingdom Pseudomonadati; phylum Bacteroidota; class Sphingobacteriia; order Sphingobacteriales; family Sphingobacteriaceae; genus Sphingobacterium; species Sphingobacterium sp. UBA7038. Next base: position 47,690 of record NZ_DLAV01000012.1, on the reverse strand, counting down.
GCATCTCATGTTTTTCGTTTTTTCTGATTCCTGACGCAGGGCACCGGCTTTGTCTTGCGCCAAAAACAAGCGGTTACAACACCGGAATTGAAGAAAGGAGCGTATGGTGGTTGACCACCCTGTTCAGGGCCAAATTGACTACTGAGTTAGATTGAAACCTTCGGCTTTATGGTAAAAAAAGGGTAAAAATAACCCTATATAAGGCTCTGTCAGTGCCCATTTCCCTGTATCACAAATCATAACTTCACTTTCAATGCCTCGAAGGTAAAAACTGAAAACAGGTAACGGAATAGGTATAGAAATGCTGGTTCCTCCGCAAAATGGTCCTAGCCCAAGTTCACATGCCGACTTTTTTGAATCTCTTTATATCGTGGAAGGTGAGATTGAAGTACACTCTTAGGCCTACGTATATACCGCCGCGAAAGGCGCTTTCGTACTCATTCCCAAGGGCGGCGCTGTGCATTACTCCAAAAATGTGAGCGATGCTGTAGCTAAGTTGCTCCGTACTGTAGTGCCAGCAGGTTTAGAAGATTTTTTTAGAGATTGGGCAGCCAGTAGCCGCACGAGAATTTCCGCCTCCAACGAATGCGGAAGCGATTAAACGCATTCAGGATATTGCCCGCTCACATGGGCAAACATTGTATTCACCCGATTTTTTAGACGGCAAATAGGATAGTTTCGTCTTCGCTTAATAGCTTTTAGGGATGGTGCAATGGTTTAGTGATTACCTAGGCGTTTTATCCTTATCTATCCAAAACAGTACTTCATAATCACGTTGATTAGGCGTTTTGGTTACGACTTCACGGGAAAGCTTTATTTCACCTTGGTAAGCGTGTCCATGCTTTTTCTTTGCCAGGCTGCTATATCAATCAACAAAGGGCAAAGGGTTTTTCCAAAATCAGTGAGCGTATATTCTACCCGGGGAGGCAGCTCCCTGTACTGTTTCCTGCTGATCAGGCCATCGGCTTCGAGCTCTCTCAATTGATTAGTTAACACCTTTTTTGAAATAGAGGGTACCCTAACCTGGATTTCGCCAAAACGTCTGGTATTTTTTGAAAGTATATATAAAATCGGCAGCTTCCATCGCCCTCCGAATAAGGCTATCGTCGCTGTAACAGGACAGTCATCATGTTCTAATTCCTTTTCCATTAGTCACTTTTAGGTTACCGCTTTTTGTCTTGTTACCCGCAGCAAGGGTAATTTTTCAAAATCAAATTTGTTTCTTTACCTGACAAAAATAATTAATCTAAAAACAAAAAAATATGATCTTAGTAACCGGTGCAACAGGAAATTTAGGTAAAGCCACCATCGATTCATTATTAAACAGGGGTATAGCCCCAAACAACATTACTGCGTTAGTCAGAGATGAAAGCAAGGCGGCAGAATTAAAATCAAAAGGACTTCAAATCAAACTTGGCGACTATCAGGATTTGGAGTCTTTAAAAAGTGCGTTTCGGGGCGTCGACAAGCTGCTGCTGGTGTCTTCTTCATCAGATATAGGCAAAAGGTTTGAGCAGCACAAAAATGCGATCAATGCGGCGAATGAATCTGGTGTTGGCCATATTATTTATACGAGCTTTGACATGAAGAATTTACAGCAAAGTATCATGGGTGGAGAGGTTCGATATCATGCATATACAGCTGATTATTTAAGACAAACAGGTATCCCCTACACTTTAATGAACAACACAATGTATGCTGACATGATTCCCTTCCTTGTAGGAAAGGATATATTGAATAATGGAATCTCTATCCCTGCAGGAGATGGCAAAACTCCCTTTTTACCAATAAGCGAAATGGCTGAAGCAAATGCTGTTGTATTGACTACTCCGGGTCATGAAAACAAAGAATATATCATCGCCTCAGAAACCGCCTTTTCCTTCGCAGAGATTGCTGACCTGCTATCAGACATTTCCGGAAAAACATTAGCTTATCACCAGCCGGACGTAAGTGCATATGTTGCACAGCTTATACAGGCCGGTCTTTCTGAAGATGATGCAGCGTACATTGCAAGGTTCTGTGGAGCGATTGCTAGAGGTGAATTTGATACGAATAAAAGCGATGTGAAGCGACTACTAGGGAGGAGCCCGGTCAGCCTAAAAGAATTTCTGCAAAATATATACAGTTAATTGGTAGAAGCAAATCCTTTGTGGAAGTGCCGGTTATAGAACCGCTCCCGCATAATAATATGCTTATATATGGAGGCAGAGGCACTGTCCAAATCCAATTGATTTCGCATAACTCTAGGCAGGGAGTTAACGTCATCTTTGTTGATTCAGGCCGTGGAATTCCGGATGTGGAACTTGCGATGGAGCAGGGGTACTCAACCGGCAAAACGCTTTGCATCGGGTTTCCCGGCGCAAAGAGATTTTCAGATCGGTCCGAGATAAACAGCGAATTAGGGAAAGGGACCACCGTCAAGATCACAAAGTGGCGGTAGAAAACTAAACTCAGAAAGTTTTAGCCAGCAGGCTGATCTTCGATAAGTTTACTAAATTGCCTCTTCTTAGCCGCAACTTGGCGGATATGTGATAAAGTTTAGGAAAAGTCCCTTGCAGCGTCATTTGGCTATCTCACGCGCTGAAGTTGCCCAGGTTTATCATGTGTTACCCAATACCGCTTGGTGGTTGGATTTCAGTTCAATGGCCCAAACCGAAGCTCCGGCAGGGACAATCGTCTGCCTATATTCCAAGACGTGGGGTGCACGGTTATAAGAACAATTGTTAACCGGGGTGATACTAAGCGTTACGGTATCCCCCCTTTAAAGTTCAAAAAACAGTGGAAAAAAACTCAGCAGCAAAAGGATTCACACTCGAACAAATAAAGGCAGCTCATGCCAAAGTAAAAAGCGGCGCCGACTTCCACGCTACATTCACGAAATCAAAGCGCTTGGATTGAAAATTATAACTATAGCGTCACTGACGGTACAGTTACGTACTATGGTGAAAGCGGATACCAGATAGCTGCGCCAGCCGTTTATGAGCCTAAGCCCATCAACCCGGATGCTTCTCCGGAGAAATTACGTTATATTATTGCGATTCACCAGAAAGGCCAAACTGATTTTTCGACGTTTTGCGAGCAAGCGGCAAAGCACGTGTAAAACAGATTGAAATATATGCAGAATAAAAACTAATAAATTACACAAAACGAAAAACTCAAATCTAGTTCAACTCACGGAAAGACAAAGAAAGTGTTAGACCCATGTTAGACCTAACAAAAAAGGACTTAAGATTTTAGATCATAAGTCCTTGATAATCAAGTCGGGATGGCAGGATTTGAACCTACGACCTCCAGCACCCCATGCTGGCGCGATACCGGGCTACGCTACATCCCGTTTATTCTGATCGAACGGCCGCTATGAATAGGACCATGATTAAGAATAATTTTTGGTAGCGCTAAAATAATAATTATTGACAAAAAATAAAATATAATTACGAAAAAGCGCCATTCGATTTTTAGAATGGCGCTTTGTGTACTACGAGATGCTGCTTAGAACTTATAACCGACCATAATGCCGATTGTTTTATTTTTTGCATCTAAGGTTTTGTCTACACTCGTAAAACCGTGGCTATAATAAGCATCTAAGGTGAGGTGACTGATGTCTACACCAATACCCACACGACCATCAAATGAAAATTTCTTATAATCGGTATTTGCACTCGACTTGACTGTTTTAACATCATAGTTTAACTGAGGGCCCAATAGTCCCCGGAGGTTGAAGTCGCCATTTTCCAAAAATTTATACCCTACTTGAAGGGGAAGATTGATCTGATAAAATTTAGGCGTTTTCTGTCCGTTTTCGAAGTTATATGCTTTGCGTAAAAGACTGGCACCGATTCCAGGCTGAAAGAATACACGATCTCCAATACGTGCAAATCCTGCAACTGATACGCCAACTTTGCCGTTATTATCTTTGACAGACTTATTGCCAAAGGAACTCATATGATAATTGCTTCCGACTTGCAGCCCATACGTGATGTCCTGTGCCTGTGTAGTACCTGTTAATCCCAATAATGTCAATCTCAGCAGGGCTACTTTGAATGTTGTTTTCATTGTCAAATTATTTTTGTTATCAATTGTATATTGTTCTTTCCTTTATGACAACGGAAAAACTGTATACCCTTAGAAAAAAAATATTTTATAAAATAGATGACTTACCTTTAGTGATAACAATAGCTTTTCTATACTTCTTCTCGGGTGAATCCCATTTTTCAGATGGGAAATGGACTGTGCTTGTTGTCGTATTGATATGAAAAGATTTCAGAATAGGTTCGACTTAGGGATTTGCGATCACCTGATTCAGGTCATTGAAGCTGATAAAAAAATGAAAAATTTGTAAGGGTAACAGTCTATTAGGATGTCTTACTAATAGAGCGGATTATTTAAACAATAGAATTGATCAATGTCGGAAAATAAAGAAAAGAATTTTGAGCAGCTTTTTCGCACACATTACAAGGAGTTACATCGTTATGCCTATCGATATCTAGGTGATAGTGATGTGGCGGAAGAGGTTGTGCAACAGGTGTTTTTGCGGCTTTGGGAACGCGATTGGGAGGAGCAGATACATACTTCATTAAAAGCTTATTTATATCGGGCTATTTATAATGAAAGTATGAATGTGCTAAAAAAGGAGCAACGAAAGCTAAAATATCAATCACATGAGCAGCATAAACAGGATTTTGCGCCTGCAGTTGATGAAAGTACACGGGATTTGGACGAAAGGCTCCAGATTGCCTTGGCGGAATTACCCGAAAAAAGTCGGACGGTTTTTGAGTTAAGCCGTTTTCAGGAAATGAAGTATAAGGATATCGCAGTAACCTTGGATCTGTCGATAAAGACTGTTGAGGGACATATGAGTAAGGCGCTGCGACATTTGCGTATTGAACTTGTGGATTATTTAACATTGATTATTTGCTTTCTTATCTATAGGCTATGAATAAGGAACTGTTAGAAAAATATATCGTTGGTGAGACCAACGAGGTAGAGAATACCATGATAAAAAATTGGTTGGAAGAAGATGCCAACAATAAGGAGGAATACATAAAAATGAAAAAAATCTGGGATAGTTTGCCGAAACCCCTAGATGTTCCTGATGTGGATGTGGATAAGGCTTGGGCTGACTTCAAAGTGGTACGAGATAAAAGAGCGTCAGAAGCTGCGTCGTTACCCCAAAAAATGACTCCTGTGAAGCAATGGAGCTGGTGGCTCGCCGCGAGTATCTTGATACTCTGTGCAGTAGGATTCTATGTATTTGATCAGTCGCATCGTGAAGAAATGTTTCTTTCGAGCAGGGATCAAGTGCGCCAAGATTCCCTTCCTGATGGCTCGGTTGTTACACTAAATAAAAATACATCGCTGGCTTATTCAAGTCGTTGGACCAATAAAAATAGAAACGTGACCCTGGAAAGAGGGGAAGTGTTTTTCCAGGTTCACAAGGATAAAAAGCACCCCTTTGTCATTGAAACGGGTAAAACCAAAATCACGGTATTGGGCACAAGTTTTAATGTGCGACGGATACCCGATGCGACGGAAGTTATTGTTGCTACAGGATTGGTCAAAGTGGGGTATGCAAATAAGGAAGTCTTTTTGCGGCCACAACAAATGATTACGATCCGGGACAGGGATACGATAAAAGTAGGAAAGGAACCTGTCAAAGATCAGTTTTATAAATACTATGTTGATCGTGTGTTTGATTTTCAGAATACCCCATTGAAACGTGTTGTCGAGGTGCTCAATCAAGCTTATGACTATACGATTATTATAGATCATTCTCCTGATCAGAAATTGTTATTGACAGCAAAATTCGAACAAAATAGTTTAACTGAAATTTTGAAAGTCATTTCTAGCACATTTGGATTAAAAGTCCATGTGAAAGATAGGGAGATTCATCTGACGAGATGAGCCAACAAATAGATATATTTTCGGAACAAAATTGTATATAAAAACAACATGATACTATTTTTTATAAAAAGGATAGAGCTTTACCTCTTCATTTTAATGCTGTGTTCGTTCCATTCGGGACGAGCACAGCAAAAGCTTGCTGTAGAGATTCAGATGCCTGTTTTTGCGGAGACCACAGTAGGTGAAATCTTTCAGCTTTTGAAAGAGAAGGAAGATGTATTGTTCTCCTTCAATGGAAATATCCTACAGACAGTGTTATTCATACCAAGCCTTTTAAAGGAAATTTGTACGATTATCTAGATGGGATTTTGGGAAAGGAATATTCTTTTAAAGAACTGGGCAGACATATTATCATTCAATATACACCACAACGGATGTCGGTAGATTTTGAAGTACAAACACCCACTAAGAATAAAGTGGTTATAACAGGTTATATCAAGAATATTCGAACCAACCGCCCGATTTCCAATGCGAGTATCTTTGATCGAAATGCTTTACTGTCTACATTGACGGATCAAAACGGCTACTTTGAACTAGATGTAAAGAAAAGGAGTAATCTCATTGCTGTGAATGTGAGTAAGGAGGCTTTTCGGGATACCAGTGTTATGGTGATTTTTCCGATAGAAGCGAAAATTGGAGATAAGAAAACGCGTGATTATGGCTATTTTGAGGGTTATGAAGAAGATCATGGTCTTTATCGATCGTTTTGGGGACGGGTGTTTCTCTCGCCTGCCCAGAAGATCCAAAGTATGAATTTAGGTGGAATGTTTTTGTATAGTCCTTACCAAATTTCGATGACACCGGGATTAAGTACGCATGGTTTTATACGCTCGCAAATTGTGAATAAATTTTCCATCAATATCATTGGTGGATCTACGGCGGGCGTAAAAGGTATGGAGCTCGGTGGCGTATTTAATATGAATCAATATGATATGCAGGGTATGCAGATGGCTGGGGTGTTCAATGCGGTGGGCGGAAATGTGCGTGGGGTGCAGCTCGCCGGTGTAGGAAACCGTGTTTTCGGAGAAATGAAAGGTTTGCAAATGGCAGGTGTTTTTAATGGCGTAGGTGGAAATGTAAGTGGGGTACAGATCGCTGGTGTGGGAAACCATGTTGTCGGGCAAGTAAAAGGTCTACAAATAGCGGGTGTTTTCAACAAAGCAGATACGGTGAGAGGAGTTCAGATTGCCGGAGTTGTAAATTTGACGAAAGATGCTTCTGGAACGGTACAGCTTGCCAGTATACTTAATCATAGCGAATCGACTGTTGGAAATCAAATTGCAGGCCTCGCCAATAAAGCAAAAAAAGTAAAAGGAATTCAATTGGCCGGTATCGTCAATATCGCGGATAGCAGCGATTATCCCATTGGTCTGCTCAATTTTATTAAAAATGGCGAGAAAAGTCTTTCAATAGCAATTAATGAAGATAGCTACCTCGGACTGCAATTTCGTTCAGGTGGTCGTGTACTTTATAGCCTATTATCGATCAATGTGGCACTTGAAGGTAATCGACCTGATAAATATGCCTTTGAAGCTGGGTTAGGAGCTGTAGTGCTCAATGGGTCTAAATTCAGTCTCCGCACTGAAATAACAGCGCGTAATCTTTTGACCGAGAAATTTAAAATGCTGGATAACCATCAGTCCTCGCTGCGGATAATTCCAGCCTTTAAATTAAGTGACCGTATATCTATATTTGTTGCTCCCAGTTTGAACTATGCGGAGCGAGATGAAAATACAATTTCTGGCGGTAGTACGGTATGGAAAGCTTGGCGAAGAGACCGAACACGAAATACATTTTATGGCGGTGGAATGGCAGGGCTGATGTTAAAATTATAAAACTGAAAACTATTTGTTAATAGTGTTGTTCTATAGATAGCTTTTAAACATTTAACATTTTACGTAAACGCCCAATATCAATTTGATAGCGGGCGTTTATCTTTGTATAGCTGATTGGAGAACAGTGTTTAAGCGACTGTCGCAGTCTTTAATACATTACGGTAAGGATAAGAATGGAAGATGTGTCTGCGGGCAAATCGACCTAAAGAATCTGCGTTGACAAATTTAATATAGTCATTCCGCTGAACACCAAAATATTCATATTGACTACCATCGTGAAAAGTGACTGTCAATATTTGTCCTTTCCAGTCAATATCCTGAATACCAGAATTGGTAATTGTCTCCGTGTAGATTGGTAACTGTTGCTCTAATGTTTCCGGACAAATGCTTACCAGAAAATGGTATGCTTCGATCATTTCAACACTTTTTTGCTCTGCAGCCAAACGACCTTCTTCATCATTGACAAATTTATCGGGATGACATTCTTTCATGATTGTCCGGTAAGTAGATTTTAGGGTTTTCAGATCCACAGATTTATCTACATTAAGTAACTTCCGGTAGTCGGCAATTTTTTTCATGGCGGCAAAGATATGCTTAATAATCAGATTATTCGCTATGAAATAAGAAATTTTCTTATTTCTTCAACAAGGTTTTTACATAGAGTTGCTCGACCTTCTCTCTTGCCCAAGGTGTTTTCCTTAAGAAAGTTAGGGATGATTTGACACTCGGATTTTCATTGAAGCAACGGATGGATATGCGTTGTCCCAACTCTTCCCAGCCATAATACTCCACTAAATATTCAATAATGGTGTCGAGTCTTTTTCCGTGTAATGGATTATTAATTTGTTCTTGCATGTCGTAAAGATAATAATCTTCAAATTATGGATTATGCTAATTTCTATGGTTTGAATGAAAATGGAACAGAACTTAGTGTGTATTAATATTCATTAAGTTGTGTGGCCAGCTTTTCTAGATCTAAATTGAGCTGTTCGTCCCAAATTGCTCCCGTAGCATCCAGTTTTCCTTTGACTCCTTGTATGAGTAGATTTCTTTTTTCGTCAATTTGAGCTCCTAATCCCTGCAGGATACGCTGTAGTTCGACATGCGCTGTTTCGCCTTGCGCAGCAGCAGTAATGATACTAACGGGCTTATCGGTGAAAACCGTCGTTGCGGCGCACCATTCAAGTAGATTTTTTAATCCACTGGGTACACTGAAAATATATTCAGGGCTGCTGATCAATACTAAATCGGCGTCATTGATTACCTGGCGAAGTGCAATAATTTCAATAGGTGGATGAGATTGGCTCTCCTCTGGATCAAAATGAGGCAGTTCTTTAAGACGATCAAATAGGGTGAAATGGATATCGGCATTGATCTCCTGTTGGAGGTGATTTACAATATGATGATTGGATGAATGTGCACTGGCGCTACCAACAATGGCAAAAATAGTTTTCATGTGAGTTTAAATCTAATCAACGGCTGTATACTGCTGCTGAGTTTTTACTTTTTATATTCTTAATTTAGGAACTAAATTACACTATTCAATTCAAACGATTGACTTTGTTCTTCGCTTCAATGTAATTTTTCGTTTCTTTCTCCTTTTACCGATTAAGTTTATACTTTTGGAACTGAGGACTTATATTAGCCTTTTTTCGGATTATATGCTTTATTATGAGAAATAAAATGGGGTACCGCTTATTGTGGGAACGTATTCGTACTGGAGACGAAACGGCTTTCTTTGACCTATATGCGGCACTCTATCAAGAGCTTGTCAATTTTGGAATACGTACATGTGGCGATAGTGACCTGGCAAGTGAAGCAACCGATCAGGTATTTGTGAAAATTTGGGAAAAACGAGAACAGCTTGACCGGGTCGAAAATGTACAGTCCTATCTCATTACTTTTTTAAAAAGACGTATTCTGCGTTTGCTGGAGAAACAACATAAAATAAATACAGCCCTTCAACATGTAAAAGCTGAAGATGATTGGGTGGAGATGCCCTATGAGGAGTTTGTCATCAAAGTACAGACGAATGAAATCATACAGATCCGTTTGAAAGAAGCACTGGAGAAGTTATCATTTCGTCAAAAACAGCTGGTGAATCTCAAGTTCTTTGAGGGATATTCGTATGAAAAAATCTCAGAAATTACACAAATGTCTGTAAAGACAGCCTATAATACGCTTTACGATGCTTTGAAAATCCTACGGGAAGAGTTAAAAGATATTTAAGTTTAACCTGTTGTGGTTCCTTTGCAGATCCAATAATCGTTTAGCATGCGCTGAAAACTATTACAGAATGCTATTCTTGTATTCTTTATTTAAAATAAAAATCTGAATTTCAGTGTTTTATGAAATATTTTAAATTTTCTTTAGGCAAAAGAACGTCTTTTGGGCACTATAGAGTAAATACCCAAAAGAATGAGCCAAAAAGATTATAAACAGTTAGAAGATTTTTTGATTGACGATACTTTTCAAAAGTATTGTTCGGGAGAAGATAAAAACTGTATTCTGTACTGGCAACAATATAGCCTGAACCATCCAGAACAAGCGGAGACGATTCTGAAAGCCAAACGCCTCTATCAACTCTTGGTTGGCAATCGTCGACCTGTGAATGAGCAATTGGAAAAATTGAAGACAGATCTGCAGAATGTTCCAGTGGAGCATCAGGCATCCTTTCGGTTTAACTGGCCCAAATGGGCAGCCATTGCCGCTGTACTTGTTGCATTGGTATCGGGCGGAGTTTGGTATTATGCTCAACCCGGTAAAGTTGATTCCTCATTGCCAATAAGCGCAATCGGCCAAGTATATCAAACAAAAAATGGGGAGAAAAAGACCTTCGAATTAAGTGATGGAAGTACAGTAACGCTAAATTCTGCGAGTAAATTAGAGTTGTCCGCAGATTTCAATCAGGAATTGCGTGTGGTGCGGCTTGCTGGTGAAGGCTATTTTCAGGTAGCAAAGAATAAGGAGAAACCTTTTGTGGTACAGGCAGCTGATTTTGATATCAAGGTACTGGGGACAACATTCAATGTAAAGAGTTATTCTGATGAACCTACAGCAGAAGCATTGCTAGTGGAAGGTTCTATTGAGATGACGAGCAAAGGGCAGCGTGAAAATTCTGTTGTCATAAAACCGAATCAAAAAATCACGATCTTTAAGAATCAAACTGAAGTAGCAATCGCTCGTAAAACCAATAAACCAAACGTGAGCAAATTACCGATTAAGGAAATTGCCATAGAGAATATCCCTACAATAGAATCCAATACAGCTGAAATACCAGACATTGCGTGGCGTGAAAATAGATTAGAAATCGTGGACCAAGATTTTGAATCACTTCGTAGAACACTGGAACGTTGGTATGATGTGGATATACAAATCCAAAATGATCAATTAAAACAATATCGCTTTACGGCAACCTTCAGCAAGGAAGGTATTGTTCAGGTATTAAGTGCTTTACAGGAAGTTGAACCTTTTAAATTTAATGTATATGGGAAAAAAATAACTATATCAGAAAAGTAAAAAGGATGGTGGACCAACACCATCCTTCATTGAAAAAATGATTAACCAAAAGCAGCAACATTGGGGCGTGCTGCTTAATATTAATTTTAACCAACACTAAAATATGATTAAAAATTGCTTATTGCAAATGCGCAATGGATATATTGTGCATTTTAGATTCATTATCCGGATGAAACTAGCCTTAATTATGACTACGTGTGCTGTTATGAATGTTTCGGCAAATGTATTTTCCCAACAAAAAGTCTCCTTGGATGTCCAAAAAACAAAACTGAGCAAGGTACTTAAAATGATCGAAGAGCAAAGTGATTATTACTTTGTCTATAATTCGACGAACGAAAATTTAAATAAAGAAGTGTCAGTCAATGCGAATAATACCAAGGTATTGGATGTATTGGCTAAGCTTTTCAATAAAAGTGGATTGGTTTACTCCGTTTCTAAGGAAGGTCTTGTGGTTGTCAGTCAACAACAGCAGGTAGCTGTCGCAGGTGTCGTCACGGACGATAAGGGCAATCCCTTAGCTGGTGCCACGGTACGTGTTAAGGGAACCGCGGTGGGGCGGGCAACAGATATCAATGGACGTTTTACGATCGATGCGGCAACTGGAAACACCTTGATTATTTCTTTCGCAGGTTATACTTCGCAAGAAGTCGCCGTCACCAAAGAGGGGGATCTGAAAATTGTTTTATTGGAAGACAATCGGATGCTCAATGAGGTTGTTGTGACGGCATTGGGTATGAAGAAAGAGAAACGCTCGTTGGGGTATTCTGTTACGCAGGTTGCCGGTGAATCACTAACCACAGCCCGTGAAAATAATGTGATGAATTCACTCGTAGGAAAGGTGGCCGGATTGGATATCAGTTCTACATCTGGTGGGGCTGGAGCTGCGTCCAATGTGACCATTCGTGGGGTATCAAGTTTGAACCAAACAAATCAGCCATTATACGTAATCAATGGTATCCCCATGGAAAGTAAACCAGTAGGAATTGGAAATGCTAATTCCAAGGGAAACTCAGGAAGCCAATGGGATAATGCACCCGATCTTGGTGATGCGATCGGCAATATCAACCCAGACGATATTGAAAGTATTTCGGTTCTAAAAGGTGCGGCAGCATCAGCATTATATGGCTCAAGAGCGAAAGCTGGTGTTATCCTCATTACGACAAAATCAGGTAAAGGTAATTCGATCGATTTCAATAGTAACCTTGTTGCCGAGCAGATCATTGACAACACCAATTGGCAAACAGTGTATGGTCAGGGGGCGAACGGTGAGAAGCCAACAACCCAAGCAGGAGCGGCCCAAGTGGGCGGATCGAGCTGGGGAGCTAAATTGGACGGTTCTCCCGTAGTCCAATTTGACGGTGTATCAAGACCATATTCATTACAAAAAGGGAATTTAGATAGGTTTTATCGTACGGGTTCAACATGGACAAATACGCTGGCATTAAATAAATCATTTGATGGCGGATCTATCCGTCTGTCGGGAACAGATGTCAATAACAGGTCTGTTGTTCCAAATTCGGGACTGAAAAGACAGTCGTTTAATTTGGTCGGACTTTTTGAACCACTCAAAGGTTTGACGATTGATGCGCGTTACAACATGATTTTGGAGCAGGTCAAAAATCGTCCAATGGTTTCTGACGGTGCAGGAAACGCCAATTACAACGTTATGTTTTTGCCATCGAGCATTAATGTCAATGATTTGAAGCCATGGAAGGATGGCAATGGAAAAGAGATACTCTATAATTCAGGCAATGTGTATGCGACCAACCCTTGGTTTGCTGCAAATGAGTTTATCAATAATACCAATCGTGACCGCTCCATAGCCTCTGTTACGGCTAAATATACGATGGGTAACGGTTTGTTTGTTCAAGGAAGAGCGGGACGGGATGGCTATACTGATCATTATAAAAATGTATTGCCTTCTGGTACGGGTTATTATGAAAATGGTAAAATCGCTGAACAAGAAACCAAATTTGCGGATATTAATGCGGATGTTTTGGTTGGTAAGTCATTCACTTTCGGAGATTATACCCTGACGCCTAATCTCGGAGCGAGTTACAGAAATACTAAAATCAGACAAACGACAAATTTGGGTACCGACTTCGCGATATTCGGTGTTTACAATATTTTGAATGCAAAAAATAAATCGGTAGCGTATCTCGAAAGCGAATCGGAGACACAGTCTACTTACGGTACCTTAGAATTTGCTTATAAAGATGTCGCCTATCTGACAGGTAGTTTGCGCTCTGACTGGTTTTCTACGCTAGCAACTCCGGGAGTGGATAATAAATTGAACTCGGTTTATCCAGCAGTTTCGGGATCATTTATCTTTTCAGAATATCTAAAGCCATCGTGGTTGAGTTTTGGAAAGTTGAGGGCAGGTTTTGCTCAGGTAGGGCAGGCAACAGATCCTTATCAAACCTTGCTAACCTATAATTTTAGAAGCGAGGTACTCAACGGTCAACCGTTAGGGGTTATTAACAATGTGAATATCCCGAACTCTTCCTTGAAAGCTTCTACAGCAACAGAGTTGGAAATTGGAACGGAGTTGCGTCTTTTTAATGATCGTGTAAACTTGGATCTAACCTGGTATAACAAGAAGTCGAAAGATGAGATTTCTTTTATCACAACCCCTTCAGCAAGCGGGTACGCCGGTGCCGTACTCAATGCCGGAAAGATGCAAAATAAGGGATTTGAAGCGTTGATTTCTGCTACTGTTGTTAAAACCGAAGATTTTAAATGGGTGTCTTCATTGAATGGTTCTTACAACGACAATAAAGTGATTTCATTGGCTGAAGGAATGGACGAACAGACGGTAGCAACGTCCCGTTCGGGTGTAGGTTACTTAATGAATAAAGTTGGTATGCCTGCTTTTCAGATCATGGCTTTCGATTATAAGTATGATAGCAATGGCGAGATCGTAAAATTGGCTGACGGTTCTCCTGACCGGGGTGAGTTAAAGTCTTATGGTTCAGCTATGAATAAATGGTTTGCAGGTTGGAACAATGAATTTAACTACAAAAGGTTTAATTTCTCTTTCTTGATTGATGGAAAATGGGGTGGAAAGCTTTTCTCAGGAACAGACTACTACGGTTACATTTTTGGATTGCATCAGGAAACTGTGGCAGATCGTGAAAGCTTGGGTAGAACGGCCTCTACTTATTATACCAATACAGCGAATAATGTATCCAAGATATTTGTAAACAGCGCTGATTTTGTAAAATTGAGACAGGTCGTTATGGGCTATACTTTCCCATCCAATCTATTTAATAACAAAGTTAAGTCGATTACAGTAAGTGCTGTAGCGCGCAATCTCTGGACGATCATGAAGAAAACAAATAACATAGATCCAGAGTCGAGCTATAATGCAACTTTCCCGGGCCTAGAGCTTGGAGGTGTACCAGCTGTACGTACTTACGGTGTTAATTTAAGTGTTAAATTCTAATTGCAAACAATCATGAAAAGATATATTAAACCGGTAGTTATTAGTTTAATGGCAGCGACGTTATTTATAGAAAGTAGCTGTACAAAAGATTTTGATAAGATAAATACAGATCCAGTTGCTTATGGTAAAGAAAATTGGGATCCAAATTATACATTGAGCTCTGCACAATTATTTTATACAGGAAGTTTTGATTTTGCATACGATACATGGCGTGGAAATCTAATTTACTCGTCGACAATGATGCAGGGGCTATCGACCGTAGTGAGTTATTGGGCCGGCGATAAATATATGCTGAATGAAAGCTATACCGCGGCGTATTGGGGTACGGGTACAGTTGGGGCCTATATTGAGCAGGTTCGTAATATTGTGGATGTGGTTGAGTTTACAAAAGACAAACCAAAATATGCAAATCTGTATAATGTCGCACGTATTTGGAAAGCTTTAATTTTTGCTCGCTTGACTGATTTGTATGGTGATGTTCCCTATTCGGAGGCGGGACTGGGGTTTTATACCAAAGTTTATAAACCGAAGTATGATAAGCAGCAGGACATCTATAACGATTTGTTAAAGGAACTTGAAACGGCTACTGCAGCATTAAAGGATGATGGTGATAAAGTCACTGGTGATGTTATTTATAAAGGTGATATTGCCAAATGGCGTAAATTTGGCAATTCTCTGCTCTTACGAACAGCGATGCGTTTGGTTAAAGTAGACGAATCTAAAGCGAAGGAATATGTACAGAAGGCTGCGGGTAAGACAATGGACAGCAATGCCGACAATGCATTTATTTTACATGATGAATCAGGATCTAGGGTTACTCAGAATAGAAATAGCCAGGTTTTATTGGGCGATGGTGGCCAAGAGAATTATTATGTAAAATGGTCTAAAACATTTATTGACTATCTAAAAAGCAATAATGATCCGAGGTTACAAAAGGTAGCTGTCACAAAACTGTATTTATCGGAAAAGGATAAAGGACAGAACGGGAGTTTTATCACAGACCCAACCAAGCAAAAGGGGATGCCTAACGGTAAGGATTTGGGCTCAAATGCGCAGTATAACATCAGTAGCGATCCAAGTTACACGACCTTTGCGGAATATTCTTCGCCCAATCCTAATATGATCAAGCGGACCGGTGCGACATTTATTTTGACCTATGGGGAATCCGAGTTGCTGTTGGCTGAGGCTGCCCAACGTTGGGGAATAGGTGGTAGTGCAGGCGATCATTATAAAAAAGGTGTGAAGGCAAGTATTACCTATCTGAATCAGTATGATGGTTCCTTGGCAATAAGTGATGCAGATGCTGAGACTTATTTGGCTGCGAATCCGTATAATGCTGCTGATGCCTTAAAACAGATCAATACCCAATACTGGGCACATACGATAACGATGATGGATTTTTATGAAACTTGGAGCAACTGGCGTAGAAGTGGCTATCCAGCGTTAACTCCTGTGAATTATCCAGGCAATGCAACGTCGGGGACTATTCCAAGAAGATTCCCTTATCCTTCTACTGAAGCGGCTATCAATGGCGAAAACTACAGAGCAGCTTCGGCCGCAGTACCTGGCGGAGACAAGTTGTCTGGTCGAGTTTGGTGGGATAAATAATTACAATGGTTTGTTTTTGATTGAGGCTGAACTTTCGTAGTTTGGCCTCTTTAAACCTTTTATAAAATATGATAAACCTAAAAAATCAATTGCTGTTTGCGATCGCGACTTCCTGTCTTGTTTTTTCATGTAAAAATAATACTGAAAAAAAAGAAGTTGATGCGGTAAAATCAACTTCTTTGTCCGGTACCTATAAGCTTATTGAAAGCAAGACAATTAAAGGGAAGGATACGGTGACCGTTTTTACGGATACCAGTAAAACAGAGATGTTTAAAATGTTCAATGATGACCATTTTTCTTTCTTTAACCACGATAAGGAAAAAGGTAAAGGGAAAGAACCGCTATTTGTAGCCGGTGGCGGTACCTATTCTTTTGATGGTGTCAACTATCAAGAAAGACTACAATATTGTTCAATGCGGGATTGGGAAAGCAATAAGTTTGATTTTAAACTTACTTTAAAAGGAGATACCTTGATTCAAACCGGTGAGGAAAATTTACCTGAATTGGGGGTTAAACATACCATTGTGGAAACCTATTTAAAAGTCAAATAATCAATATTCTTATACCTGGAATTTTAACATCCCTCTTAAGTTTATTTTATTAATGCAGGCACTCAAGATTTCTTGAGTGTTTTTTTTGTTTGCTGGGAGGCCCTTTAAAAGGCTTTTATGCGATAATAGCATTATTTTAGAAAAAAAATAAAATTATATTGCAACATTTTCAACAGGGGCCCGACTACATAGTAGAAACATAAGAATTAACAGTATTAATTTTAGAACGTGCAAAATCAGCTTAGCGATAAGGAATTATTAGCGATGTGCCAAACGGGCAACGAGTCTGGCTTTGCGCAGCTCTATCATCGGTATGCAAAAAAGATTTTTAATTCTATTTATCGGGTTTTGTCGAATCAGGAAGAAAGTGAAGATATTTTACAGGAAACCTTTGTTGATTTTTTTGCAAGATCAGATAAATGGCATTTAGTGCTTAGTGTGGAGGCCTGGTTGAGAAGAATGGGGGTGAATAAGGCAATCTCATTATTACGGAAGAATAAGCAATATTTTACGCCGGTGGATGATCTGGAAATTCAGGATGATGGCGAAGACGAATTGCTGGAAAAAGAGTGGCGTGAATGTCGTTTGACAGATTTGGAAAATGTGATCGATCAACTGACCGGTGTACCTAAGATGGTGGTCAATCTTTATCTGTTTGAAAATATGAGCCATGATGAAGTTGCGGAAACATTGGGGATGACAGCAGTTGCTGTACGTAGCCAATACCACCGTGCTAAAAAGAAAATTTACGAACAATTGAAGGAAAGGTATAATTATGCGGGATAATTTAAAAGATTTTGTGAACGCTAATCGGGAGGCATTTGATCAGAGAGAACCTTCGGCTGACTTATGGAATAAAATTAGGCCACAAGTAGTCCCCACTGTTCAGGAAAGAAAGATTAAGCCTTTATGGAAATGGGCAAGTATTGCGGCAGCAGCATTGTTAGTTGGGACAGCAACCTTTATTGCTTTTGACCAACATCATGAATTAGCGGTAGAAAAACCTGTGGTTGCAGTACATCCGGTTACTGTTCAGAAAAGTACTGGAGATACAAATGTGGATCATCATGCTGGCCTGATGGATATTGTTTCTGATAGCCAAAAGAATTCAGCTCGGGTTAACGCAATAGCTGGTGTCGAAGGCAAAGGAAAACAATTGGCAAAAGTAAGCGTATCCGAAGCTGCTCATCACGAAAAGGAAGGGAGAATGGATTATGTTCAGATGCTTCAAGATTCCAGTTCTGCGAGTACGCGGTTAAGTGCTGTCTTGGCGATGAAAGATGGGGGAAGCTTAGATGGGAATAGTAGGGGAGCTTTAGAAAAGACTGCTGTATCAGATCAAAGCAGTAATGTACGCATGGCTGCAATTGAAACGGTATTAAATGGACTTAGTCCGGAAGAACGTCAACAAAAGGTTCAGGACTTTTTTGTGGAGCAAAATGATCCCACTTTACAAATGGAACTGATGCAAATGATGGCCCAACAGGCGGATCCGACGATGAAGGCGACGACAAAGGAAAAGTTAAATGAAATTGTCGAAGATCCCTTTACCCTGAAATTTGTGAAGGAGCAGGCCTATGCAGTATTATTAAATCAATAACGGAATATATTAAGTTGGAAGTCGGATTGTGTATGTTAATCAATGAAAAAGCTTAAAATGCATTATTTGACACATAATAAAGTAAAACTAAAACGAAATGAAAAAGATAAGGATAATGATGATTGGGGTCGCACTGATCTTTGCAAGCGCATTGCAGGCCCAGGTAAATGAAAATGTTGAAGGAGTTGCTGCGCCAAAACCTCCTAATCCTCCTAAAAAGGCTAGAGCGGTGTCAGGAGTTGTTGTCAGTAATAATCATAATTTTACCTACAGTTCTGCTGGATTCGGCCGTTCCAATGGGCCGAAAAGCTGGAAAGAAATTAAAGTGCCCAACTTGGGGAATAAGCTCCTATTAAAATTGGATAATGTTTATATCGAAGGGTATAAGGGAAAAGACGTGCTGATTACGGCCAAAGTGGAGGAAAGTGAAGAAAATGACCGCGCCAAAGGCCTACGTGTGATCAATGGCTCGGGCTTATCGGATAATTCAGGGCTTGGTATGAATATCAAAACAGAAGGTGGGGTGACTGAAATAAGTATGGTAGGGATGCCCTTAGAAGATTCTATTCGTATCAGGATACCGATGGATCTGCCTGTGACGATCAAAGGCGGTCGTGGAGCGATGTTTAATGCTGGGGAAATCGAATTAAAAGATATCCGGGCTGAGGTCGAAGTTGCTAGTACAATGGGGAATGTGAATTTATTGAACGTGACGGGGCCGATCAATGTCAAGGTTGCACAGGGAGATGTAACGGCCAAATTTGTTCAACCTGTTAAAGGACCGATTTCTTTGGTCGCAGCAATGGGGGCCGTAGATGTGGCCTTTCCAAAGAATTTTGGTGCTAATGTGGATGTGAAATCAGCCATGGGGAACATCTATGCAGCAGACGAGTTTCAGTTTGAGAAACAGTCTGAAGAGCCGAAGTCAACGCCAATGGGAAATGCGGTGAAAGGCAAAATGAATGGTGGTGGACAGGATGTTATCTTAAAAACATCCATGGGAGATATTTACATAAGAACACAGAAATAAAAAAAATAGCCTGTTAGAATAACAGGCTATTTTTTTAGTTCCATGCGGACGAGGTATTGATCATTCTCATCTTCATACAAAATTTGGACAACCCAGCCCATTTCGTGCGAAATTTTAATCAACAAATCCTGATCTAAGTAGAGCCATTTGAACAGGTTTCCTTTTTTGCCTTTGTATTCGTATTGATATTGAATTTCCCCAAAATAATGCGCTGGTTTTTTGATGTTATAATCTTTGTACAGATAACTGATATCTGAAGAGTCAAAAATCAGTTGGCCATTTTCAGTCAATAATTCTTTGCTATGCTGTAATAGTTTTCGAAAGCCATCTACGTCGCCAGCAAGGCCTATTCCGTTCATCAAAAGCAAAAGTGTATCGTATTTTTGGCCTTCGAATTTATAGAAATCTTCGCAGATAATATGTTGTACCCCGCGTTGTTGCATAATATGGCAGGCGGTCTGCGAGAGTTCCAGTGCATCTACTTCAAAACCTTTTTCTTGTAGATAAAGGCTATGGCTGCCAACTCCAGCTCCAACATCCAGTACACGTCCATCACATAAGGATAGACCAATAAATTCCAGTTCAGGGAAATCATCAGGTTCACGAAAGAAAATCTCGACCGGCATTTCGTCTCGGTCGCCATAACTCGTGTGGAGTACTAAAGGAAATTTTTCTTCTTGATGTACGAAATAATCATCTAAAGCTTCACCGTATACGTCTCTATGCATTGTCATCATCAATCATTAGTACTTTTTTTGCTATATATATGGAGTCTTCATCTCCCGTATGTTTCATGGGTTCGTCAGATAGTTTGATGACCGGGGTCCATTGATCATCTTCTGGCAAAGCGTCGGTCATCTTAATGACGATATTCATGGGTTTAAGACCGACATCATTGGTGAAATTGGTGCCAACGCCAAAGGAATGCAAGATTTTTCCCTCACAGTAGCTCGCGATTCTTTCGACTTTCTCATAGTCCAGTCCATCCGAGAATATAATTGTTTTGGAGAGGGGATCGATTCCATTCTTCTTATAATGTGCGATGACCTTATCTGTAAATTCAAGTGGATCTCCACTGTCGTGTCGGACTCCATCAAATAATTTGGTTAATTTTTTGTCAAACTGCTGAAAGAAGACTTCCGTCGTATAGGTGTCCGATAGTGCTATTCCGAGGTCACCCCGGTAGACATCAGACCAATGTTCAAGGCCAAGGAGATTCGCCATTTTATATCCGTATTTGGCAGCGTGGAACATAAACCATTCATGGGCATGTGTGCCGATTGGTTTCGTCTCATATTTCATTGCTAAATGTACATTGCTGGTGCCTATAAATGTTTTTTCGCCGTATTGCTTCAGTGTGCGAACGACCAAATCGTGGACTTCATAAGAATGACGTCTGCGCGTGCCAAAATCAGCAATTGTGATATTGAGTTTTTTATATTTTTCGATTTTATCTTTGGCGGTGGCGATCACAGCTGCATCCGAGGCACGTTGTAGACCTTGGGATTCATAAAAAAGTTCACAGATAAGCGACATTAATGGGACTTCCCAAAGAATAGTACGGTACCAATACCCTTCGATAATGACTTCAAGGTCGGGGCCATCCTGAAATATTTTGATTTCCTCGGGATCGTAGCGATAACCTTGAAGAAAATCGAAATAGGTTGGGTCTATATAAGGACATGTCTTGGCAAAGAAAGCCTTTTCTGCTTTTGTTAACTTCAAATTAGCCATCTCATGGACGGCCTCCCTCAGGAGTACATCAAAACCATCGGGAAATTTATGATGTCCCCGATTAATAAAATGATAACGTGCCTTGGCCTTTGGAAACAACTTGACCACGGCATGCTGCATGGTGAATTTGTAAAAGTCATTATCTAATATAGAGGTAAATGAAGCCATCTTTATCGATCTGTTTTTTGTTTGAAGCGGTAAATTTACTAATTAACGTGAAAATGTATGGATTGTTCATGATAAATATAAAAAGACATGCATATAAAAGGCGGGTAAAATTTTTCATTTTACCCGCCAAATGTGAATTATTATTTTATTCGGCTGTCATTATCTTGTTCTAGATCTTTCTGATCCTTGCGAAGAACGTCCAGAGTTACGTTCGCCTGAGCTTTCTGAAGACCTTGATCGAGATACTGAGGATGAATTGTCTGTATTTGATCTACTTCTTGTGTTTTCGTAGCTCCGATTTTGAGTTGGTTGTGCTACAGGTTGCGACACAGGTTGGCTCGAACGTGTTCTGCTGCCATCATAATTTCCATTTCGTTGCGGCGTTGTCGTAGGTTGCGCAACTCTTGGCGGCACAGCCTGATCGGAACCGTTCGCACTAGACCGCGAGCGTGAATTATAATCTGTGTTTCTATTGTAGTCTGTACTTCTGCCGTTGGTTACACCATTATTGTCAACGGAGCGATTTTGCCTGTCCCTAGTGGTAGATGTAGGGTTGTTATTGTTTGAAGCATCCGACTGGCGACTTGATCGCGTTCTAAAATCATAGTTATTCGAATTAGGTTGTGTACCATTCGTATTTCTATTTATAGTACCATTGTCTCCGGTTCGAGTATTATTAATTGAACTACGGCTTGAACCACCGCTGTTGGCATCATTACGAGACCTTACAGAAGCATTTCCACTGTTGTCAATATATAACTCACGATTTCCTGATCTCGAGTCGATGTTATCTCTGTTGGTTATGACACGATTGGTTCGATCTGAAATCTCACTATTGTTATTTCGTGTTCGGGTAGAAGCATCTACGACATTCGTGGGGCGTGCAGAGGATCTTGTATTACGGTCTACATTCGGACGGTACATACTGATTTCATTACTGCGGTTGCTGCTACTGCGTACAGACCCAGGTCTATCGACACTTGCGATTCTATTCACTGTTACGCTTCTTCCTGTCGAACGTTCAATATCGGATCTTCGCGGACCGCCAACATAATAGTTGTTGTTAATTATCGTGGTATTATTGATAATGGTGGTTCTGTTGTAGATATTATTGTAATTTCTTCGATTAACATAATATCTATCCATGTCTCGCCGCATAAAGTGATTGACGCCTACAAATGTCCAAAAATTCATTGGGATATTAACGGATACATTAATATTCATGCCTGGGCCCAGAGGAGCCCAACCGTAGTAGTCATTACTTTGACGCCAATTTACCCATGCTGGTCCCCATTCATAGTCAGGAACCCATCCCCAGCCATAACGGTCATTGTAGTTCCAGCGACCATAGTGGAAAGGGGCCCAACCCCAGTCATAATTGGATACCCAGGTATTTCCATAGTCAGTCATTGTCCAATAACCATTGGTTGCATATGGCTGGAAGTTCGGACCAACGTCCGGGATCCAAACATAACCATAATTGGGATCATTAACCCATTGTCCATAAGGTGAAAGCTGATCATAGAATAGCTGGAACGAAACTCCATCATTGTTATAATTGTTATAACCATTATTGTTATAACCATTATTATATCCACCCCGTTGGGCCATTGAAGTAGCGCAACTTGAAAAAGAAGCGATACCGATAAAACCAAGTACCCAATATTTTATGTTGCCTAAATTTTTCATTTCTGTAATATTTAAAAGTGTGACAAACTCTATGCTATTGTCTTTGTTATTATGACAGCATAACGTATAAAATGGTTTAATCGGTACATTAGAAATCTGATTTTTTATATATAAAAGTCAAATTGATGATCTTTTTACATAAACGACAATTTTAGATACATATTTTTATTTACCTTTACCGCTCGAATTGCTACGTGTTTGTTCAGCATAAGACGTGTTTTAAAACACATTAATTTGAAATAGACATCATTTAAATGGCTAAAAAACTTCAGACTTTTTTTCTAGAATTTGCAAACATTCACCGTTTTTTGCTACGGTTTTGGCGTGAATTGGTAACTCCACCCTATGAATTTAAAGAGATTGTCCGTCAGTGCTATGAAATAGGCTATAAATCGTTGCCTTTGATCAGTTTAACGGGATTTATTGTTGGATTTGTTTTTACAAAACAGTCACGTCCTTCTTTGGAGGAATTTGGAGCGACTTCGATGTTGCCTTCGCTTATTTCGATCGCTATTGTTCGTGCATTAGCACCATTGGTGACGGCTTTAATAGCTTCGGGTAAAGTGGGCTCGCAAATTGGGGCAGAACTAAGTTCGATGAATGTCACGGAGCAAATCGATGCGATGGAAGTTTCGGGGACTAATCCATATAAGTTTCTTATTGTAAGTAGAATATTAGCTACAACTATTGGAATTCCAGTACTGTGTTTTTATGTGGCAGGTATAGGCCTTTTAGGTGGTTACCTAAGTATGATGAGTAAAGATGACTTAAGTTTTTTGAGTTTTTTTACGCAAGTATTTGAAACGATAGCATTTAAGGATTTAGGCGCTATGGTGTTGCGGGCAGTTATATTTGGTTTTACCATTGGAGCTGTAAGTTGTTATTGCGGTTATTTTTCTTCAAAGGGAACTGAAGGTGTTGGAAAGGCAGCGAATGCGGCCGTTGTAGCTTCGATGTTCCTTGTCTTTATTGAGGAAATAATTATTGTTCAAGTTTTATCGTTCTTTGGATAGTGAGCTATGGAAAAGATTAAGTCAACCATCGACCATTCGAAGCCGGTCATTGAAATTAGGGATGTTAGTAAATCTTTCGGTGATAATCACGTCCTACGTGGTGTCAATCTGGATTTATATAAAGAAGAAAATCTCGTTGTGCTTGGGCGTTCTGGAACAGGGAAATCCGTGTTGATCAAATTGATTTCGGGCTTATTAAGACCGGATGAGGGGACGATCAATGTTTTGGGAGAGTCAGTTCTTGAATTAAATGATCGTGAATTGCGTGAATTACGTTTGAAAATAGGGTTTTCTTTTCAGAATAGCGCACTTTATGACAGTATGACTGTGCGCGAAAATTTGGAATTTCCATTGGTTCGAAATAAACGCAACTTAACTCGTTCGGAGATCAATCAAGCTGTAGAAGAGGTGTTGGATGGAGTAGGGCTTTCGCAAGCGATCAATCAGATGCCTTCAGAGTTGTCTGGTGGACAGCGGAAGCGAATTGGTATTGCGCGTACCCTGATTCTTAGACCTGAAATCATGATGTACGATGAGCCAACAGCAGGGCTCGATCCGATTACTTGTTTGGAGATTAATGGATTGATTAACGAGGTTCAGGAGAGGTATAAAACAGCATCAATTATTATCACGCACGATTTGGCTTGTGCGAAAGAAGTGGGAGACCGGATTGTGATGTTGTTGGATGGTAAGTTTGAAAGACAGGGGTCTTTTGAAGAAATTTTTGATACAGATGACGCACGAGTAAGAGCGTTTTATAATTATAATTTTATTCTATAATATACATGAGTAAGGCAGAAAATAAAAGAGCAATCATTGTCGGTATTTTTGTTTTTTTAGGCGTATTGATTCTTTTAGCGGGTATTTTTATTTTGGGTAGCCAGCAAAAGAAATTTACTAGAAATATTGAAATTACGACTTCATTTCCCGATGTCGCTGGATTGAAGGTGGGGAGTAATGTCTGGTTTTCTGGGGTTAAGGTCGGGATCATTAAGAATATACATTTTAAAAGCGTGCAGGATGTTGAGGTGGTATTGACCATTGAGGAGAAATCTGCTGAGTATATTCGTAAAGATGCCGTAACAAAATTGGGCTCGGATGGTTTGATCGGTAACAAGATCGTAGTGATTTCTGGAGGGTCGCAAAACGCGCCCACTGTGGAGACAGGTGATTTCTTGCGTTCGGCGAAGACTGCGGACATGGAAGCGATGATGGAAACATTGCAGGTAAATAATGAAAACTTAGCAAAGATTACCACTGACTTTGTAGAAATATCACGTGGATTGGCGGATGGAAAAGGAATGGTTGGCGCGATGTTGACCGATACGTCCATGGTAAATACATTGCGTGCGACGTTATTATCGATCAGTGCTGCAATGAATAATGCAAACAAAGCTTCTGCTAATTTGGTCACCTTGACAAACTCTTTAAATAGCAATAAGGGCTTGATTCATGATTTAACGACCGATACCGCTATATTCTCTAATCTGCGTCAGTCTGCAGCGCAGTTGCAAGGAGTTTCCCAGACAGCAAATGCATTGATAAACAATTTGAATAATGCTTCAAGTCGATTGAATGATAAAGATAATGCGGTGGGTGTGTTATTGAATGACCCGGCATCGGCAAATCAAATTAAATCGGCAATCAATAATTTAAATTCGAGCACATCCAAACTGGACGAGAATATGGAGGCATTGCAGCATAATTTCTTGTTGCGTGGTTTCTTTAAAAAGAAGATGAAGGAGGATGCGAAAAAAGCTGAGTTGCTTAAAGCGGACACTGCAAAGTAAGTTGTGTTAAAAAAGAACATAAGGAAAGGCTGTACGCTTGCGTAGGGCCTTTTTTAATAAATAATAGCGTCATTATGGGATCCAACTCAACAGGTCTTAGCACTGTGTAGTATTTGGATAACCCTTTTATATTTGAAAGAAATGAATCACAGCGAAATAACCGATAAAGACGTCATTTACGAAGACAATCATCTCATCGCTATAAATAAGAAAGCCGGGGATATTGTGCAGGTGGATGAAACAGGAGACCTATCTTTAGAAGATATGGTGAAAGTATATTTGAAAAAGAAATATGATAAGCCAAATGAAGCATTTGTTGGTGTTATTCATCGATTAGATAGACCTGTTAGTGGTATGATTTTGTTCGCCAAAACAAGCAAGGCGCTAGAGCGAATGAATAAATTTTTTCAGGATAGACATGTGAAAAAGACCTATTTGGCAATCGTTAGACAGCGTCCGCGAAAAACTGAGGGGAAACTTATCAATTGGTTGGTTCGGAATAGACAAACAAGGGTAACAAAGGCCTTTCCACGCGAGGTGAAAGGCGGAAGTTATGCCGAGCTGGATTATACATTGGTGGGTGAGTTGAATGGATTCTATTTGCTGCGCGTAGAGCCTTTAACAGGTCGTACACATCAGATTCGTGCGCAACTTGCAGCGATGGGATGTCCTATTGTTGGTGATAATAAGTATGGATATCCAAGAGGCAGTTCTTTGGGCAGTATTTGTTTACATTCTCGTTCATTGACCTTTACGCATCCAATAAAAAAGGATAAGATGGAATTGATCGCTTCTTTGCCGAAAGATGGCTTTTGGGATAAATTTGAATCTTTGGCACGCTAATCGTTAAAATTTCAGTACCTTTGTGCTATGAAATGGTTTAAATATTTACTCCTAATATTTACCTTAAGTTGCTCGGCTGTGTCTGTTTCGTACGGACAGTGTGCGATGTGTACATTGAACGCTGAGAATTCTACGAAGGAAGGGAATATGCAAGGAAGAGGTCTGAATGACGGTATTTTGTTTCTATTGGTAATACCTTATCTAGCCGCGGCGGGCCTTGGTTATTTATGGTATAAAAAATACCGCAAGAAGAACCCCGTAACAAAGAAATTTTTAAACGAAATAAAATAGATTCTTAATGCCCACATCCAAATTCCATGCAATGATACATTCCAAATGTCCGAAGTGTCATATTGGTAATGTATTTGTAGGAAAGGTATACAGTTTACACAAGCAGCATATGAATGATACTTGCCCTTATTGTGGTGTCAAGTACGAGGTTGAGCCGGGGTATTTCTATGCTGCCATGTATGTGAGTTATGCTTTGTCTGTCGCTGAGATTGTTACTGTATCTGTTGCTATCGCAATTTTGACAGGAAGCGAGTCTCCTTGGTCTTATCTGATTGGTCTAGCTGTAACCATTTTGGTCTTCGCACCTTTTAATTTTAGATATGCCCGTTTGATTTTACTTCATTTTTTAACGCCAAAAATCAGTTATGATCCGCGCTATCAATTGGCGGCAGAGATAGGTGAAAAGAATAATAAGAACCTTGAAGAAGATGGTAACGATATTAATGAAATAAAAAAATAAAAGAGCTCCACAGAGCTCTTTTATTTTTTTAGATACTTCATGGTACTGTCGAAAAGGAACACCTTGTCTTTATATACTTCCGAAATGAGTTGTTGTAATGGAATTAGATGCACTTGCTGAAAATCTGCTATATGGTCTTCTGTAGGGAGTATAACTTGAATGCAGTAGGTCATACCTTCATGCGGCGACTGGAGCATTTCCAGAAAATGCACTTGAAATTTTTGGGATTGCACGATATTATCCTGAATCCATGAAACGACCTCTTGATGGATTGTTTCTTCTGCTATAACGGAGACATTGTATAAAAACATATGCAAAAATACGCTATTTTTCTGCGATAAAAAAGATTCTAAAGGACAGAACCGAGATAAGTTTGAATATTACATTTAATTACTATATCTTGTAAAAATAAGGTTGCATTTCATGCAATTCCGTATTTAATTGCAATATTTGGAATAAATGATAAGGATGTATTTGGGATTATGAGGATGAAATTTTGGATAGGTTTGTTTTTTTCTGCCATGATCATGTTGGGGTGTCAACGATATAGTGTTGATCTTATTCCAATAAATCAATTTTTTTCTACACCTGAAAAATCAAATTTTAAGATTTCTCCAAATGGTCGATTTATCGCTTACATTGGCTTAGATAATCATTGCAAAAATATCTATTTAATAGATTTGATCAATAAGGATAGTTCCAAACAGCTTACTTATCAAAATGATATTAATGTAAAATCCTTCGCTTGGAACAATGATTCAAAAATTTCCTTTTTGACGGAACAATCTTCGCAGGACAGTTTACGTTTATATGCTGTGGACATCAACACAGAAAAGATTTGGCCATTGATTAAACCGGTACGAGGTCGGTTTCGATGGATTCATGCTATGGCGACCGGAGGTGATAGTTTTATAGCGGGAATCAACGATAGAGACTCTTCTTTTTTTGACCTTTATCGTATCTATTTAGACGGGAGGCCTCGGGAATTGGTTTTACAGAATCCGGGAAATATGAGTTCTTGGGTTGTGTCCAATGATGGGCAGGTAAGATTGGCGGTAGCCAATGATTCCGTACAGCAGTCTGTGCTCTATCGGAGTTCCGAGAAAGAACCTTTTAAAGAGATTATACGCTGTGATGTGGAGAGCAGTTTTACACCTTTGGGTTATCAAGATAGTTCTGATGCGATCATTTATGCCTTATCCAATATAGACCGGGATAAACTGGCATTGGTTAGCTATGATTTGGCAAACCAGAAGGAGTTAGGGGAACTTTACAGCCATAAAGATGTTGATGTGAGTCCTGGAGGGTATTTTACGGAACAAAATAAGCTATTGTTCGTAAATTACAGTACCTCTAGACAAAATAGGCATTTTTTTGATGAAGCTACCAAAAAGAAATATGATCAGTTGTCCAAACAGATCGATGGATTTGAATTTCAGGTGCTAAATACCGACATTTCGGGTGACAAAGTAATTATCAAAACCTATACGGACGTAAACCCGGGCGGTATTTATTTCTATGATTTTTCGACTCAAAAATTAACGAAGCTAACAGATAATAATTCCGATCTAAAAGACAAAGAGCTATCGCCCAATGAGTATATCACCTATACAGCACGCGATGGTATTCAGATTTCAGGCTATCTGACTTACCCCATACATTCCAATCGCAAAGATCTTCCAATGGTTGTATTGCCCCATGATGGACCTAACGGACGGGAGGTTTGGGGATTCGATAACGAAGCGCAGTTTTTGGCGAACAGGGGTTATTTGGTTTTTCAGATGAACTATAGGGGATCGACCGGTTTCGGTAAGAAGTTTTGGACTGCGGGATTTAAGGAATGGGGCGGGAAGATTCAGGATGATATTACTGATGGAGTAAAATGGTTGATTAAAGAAGGAATTGCTGATCGGGAACGTGTCGCTATTGTAGGGAAAGGTTTTGGAGGCTATTCGGCGCTACACGCTGCTTGTTTTAATTCTGATCTTTATAAATGTGCCGTGTCTTATTCCGGCTATACCAATCTGTTCACTTACTTTAGAGATATACCGCCATATTTTAAATCGTATGTGCAGAAAATGTATCAAGTAGTTGGGAATCCGATTCGGGAGGCTGAGCTATTTAAAAATATTTCACCTGTATTTCATTCGGATAAAGTAAAGATACCGGTGCTATTGGTACAGGGAGGAAAGGATCGGTTTAGTTCGGTAACAGATGCAAATCAATTTGTACAGAAATTAAAGAATAATAATATTCCCGTACAATACATCCTAAAAGAGGACGAGGATAGAACTTTTAAACGGGACGAGAATGTCTTTGGTTACTATAATGAGTTGGAGCGATTTTTGGCGAAATATCTTGTAGACTAAGGGCGGGAGATTATGAAAGCAGAGAAATATAGCTATCGAAAAAATTACGGATTATTGTTGATGTTTTTCATCGTGATTAGTGGTCTTTATATATTTGCCCTTTTTCTTTCGCGTAATTATACAGAATCGCATATTAAGAACGAATTTACCAATCGGAAATCGGAGATATTTGATCAAACCTTAGTCCCTTTCAATGATTTTTTTCAGAATAGAATTCCTGAAGTATCTTTTTATCAAGGTTTTTTGGATTCAGTCCAGGCGGGAAAATATGCATATAGTATATTAAGTTCCTACCCATTCGTTAGAGAAATTGGTTTTTTTGATTTACAATTTAATAATGATCATAACTTGAACTATGGTTTTATTGTTAATAACCTTAGAATTCAACCGAAAACCATTACTTTTTTTACCGTTTCCAGGTCTGGCCTGAATAAAAATACGATTCGGGATCGTGGGCAGATGGGCTTGCATTCCGAAGAGATTAATAATATTGGTGTGAAGCTGGCAACTTATATCGATAAATTGCAACCGAATGCCAAGCTTTCTGATAAGGATATTCTGAAGGTTTTTTATACCATAAGACCTGGACAGATTACCTATCTGAATATTCCAAGGGTCAACGACTTAATAGTCTATAAGTCTATTATGGAAGGTAATTTGGATCATACTGTCGGATATGAACAGGATATGTTCAATTTTCAGATTGATCCAATGTATCTGGAAGTAAAAAATAGTTATTCAAATCTTTATGAGAAAGTAGAAATAGTGCCACTGGTTGGTGCTCCGATCACGCCGGAAAATGACGAGATTTCAACGGAGATGCCGTTACCTGGAGCCTTAGCAGACTACAAACTTCTTTTTAGGTCGAGTAAAAGTTTTCTGTCAAAAGAGATAAATCGCAGTTTTTGGCCGGTATTGGGAGGGGTATCCCTGATTTATATTATTTTGATTGCAATATTATATTTAATTTATAGAAATTTAGAAATTAACGGAAGACTTTTTAAATTGCAGTACGATTTCATCAATAATCTTACCCACGAGTTTAAGACGCCTGTGAGTGTTATTAAAATTGCTGGAAATAATATTAAGAGTGCGCAGGTACTCTCTGATGAAGAGCGGAAAATGTATGGAAATATATTAGATCAGGAGGCAGACCGATTAAATAACTTGATGAATAAGCTGTTGTCTTTTAGTCAGATCGAAAATAAAACCATAAAATTAAATAAAGAAGAAGTTGATTTGGAGGAATTTACCGAAAATCTAGTAGCTTCGTCAAGAATAAAATATGCGGATTTCAAGATTAGCACAAAAATTGATGTAAGGACATCAATGCTTGCAGATCCGGTACTGTTAAGTAGTGTGTTTCAAAATATGATCGATAATGCCTATAAATATTCGAAAGCGGGGCATAAAATCTTAGATATTGCGATACAACAAAACAAGAAGAATTTTGTTATCACTTTTAAGGATGAAGGAATAGGTATTGAGAAGGCAGAGTTTAACAACATCTTCAAAAAGTTTTATAGAATAAAAAGTCAATATAATCAGCAAGGAAGTATCGGTTTGGGCTTGGCTTTCTGTAAAGAGATTACCGAATTTATAGGCGGTGATATTACAGTAAAAAGTCAATTGGGACAGGGGACCACCTTTACCTTGGTATTTCCGGTTTAAAAAATAAATTTAAATATGAATAAAGACATCACTGTTGCTGTTATTGAAGATGATGAGAACTTACGGTTCTTGGTAAAACATCGATTGGAATCCGAAGGCTATCAGGTCATTCAGAGTGGAAATGGGAATGAAGCGGAAAGTTTGATCTTGGAAAAGAGACCCGATGTGGTTTTGTTGGATTGGATGCTTCCAGGAAAAGAAGGCAACGAAATCTGTGAAGATGTCCGTAAAGCCGGGTTTGAGAATATCATTATCATGATGACAGCGAAGTCTCAAGATGTGGACAAAATTGAAGCCTATAGCTTTGGTGTGACTGATTACATTAGTAAGCCATTCAATATGGATGTGCTTATTGCTATGATCGATAATAAGGTGAAATTTTTCTTACCTAAGAACAGTCCCGAAGTATATAAATTTGGGCAAACGGAACATCATCCGAATATTCATTCCTTAATACGTGACGGAAGGAAAGTTGAGTTGACCATTTTGGAAAACCGAATTTTGCTTCATTTTTTACAAAACTTAGGCCGGGAGATTACACGCGAGGAGTTAATGGAGGTTGTCTGGGGTTATAGCTCCAATGTCAACACACGTACTTTGGATATGCATGTGGTTCGTTTAAGGAAAAAGATCGAAACAAATCCAGATAAGCCACATTATCTACAAACAGTTCGGGGGCTGGGGTATAAATTTGTTGATGAGGAAGAGATTTAATTTTATTTAACGGGTAAGAATTTGTTTTGTTGAAAACAATTATTATCTTCGTATAGATTCAAAGCAAGACCATGTTTCCTGACGAGGGAAATATGGTCTTGTTTCTTTTTTAAAAAGTAGAAAATAAGAAAAAAGATAAAATTATGGCAGAAGTAACTTATTTTACGGAAGAAGGATTGCGTAAGCTTAAAGAAGAATTGGCTTATCTGAAGACGGAAGGAAGGTCTAAAATTGCCAATGCTATTGCAGAGGCTAGAGACAAAGGAGATTTGTCAGAAAATGCAGAGTATGATGCAGCTAAAGAAGCTCAGGGGCTTCACGAAGCTAAAATTGCCAATTTGGAGAATACATTGGCGACTGCACGTTTAATTGATGAGTCCAAATTGGATACATCTAAAGTTTTGGCCTTATCGATTGTTAAGATCAAGAACAAAAAGAATGGTGCTGAAATGACTTATCAATTGGTGGCGGAGTCAGAAGCAGATTTGAAGTCGGGCAAGATTTCAGTTAAATCTCCTATTGCCCAGGGTTTGTTGGGAAAATCGAAAGGTGATACAGCTGTTATTGAAGTGCCTGCCGGTAAAATTGAATTCGAAATCGTAGAGATTTCAAGATAATATATGTCGGTTATGTGCGGTATGCCATAACCGCGCATCCACAAATTAACTTTATATTAAGAAGGTCGTGATATAGTAATCGCGACCTTTTTTGTTTATATTTGTTGACAGTAGAAAAACAGGGTGTGATAAAATCTACAGTTAAATTTTTAATTGTTAACATACCGAAGGCTTTGCATTTTAAAGTCTGTTGTTTGCTAATCACTGTTTAAAAGATTTATTCCAAGATTAGAATAATATGTCGACAATTTTTTCAAAAATCGTTGCTGGGGAGATTCCAGCTTACAAAGTTGCAGAAAGTAATGATTTTCTGGCTTTTTTGGATATCAGCCCATTGGCTAAGGGACACGTTCTGGTGATCCCTAAGAAAGAAACAGATTATATTTTTGATATAGCGGATGATGAATATATGGCACTTTGGGTATTTGCTAAAATTGTTGCTCAAGGTATTAAAAAAGTGATTCCTTGTGTAAAAGTTGGTGTTGCAGTTGTTGGTTTAGAAGTGGCTCACGCACATATACATTTGGTGCCTATTAATAAAATTAGTGATTTAAACTTTGCTGGACCTAAATTGAGCTTGGCAGAGGACGAACTTCATGAAATTGCGACTACTATTCGCGAGTCTATCGTCAGTATAACTGCTCAAAATCAATAATTAGAAAGGATTATATTACACTTGATTTACGTTCGTTTTTTAGAAGAATGCTATATTTGTACCTTGTCGTTTCAAATTTGTACAGAGATAAGCGTGGAAGTTGTTCTAAAAAAGGAACGCAACATTGATTTTTACTAAAGGTTATGCATGAACTCTTGTTGTCATTTCAACAATTATTAAACCCGGAGGAGCTATTGAGTTCAGGAGGGTTTTATCTGGTTATCTTAATTGTATTTGCTGAGACGGGCCTATTTTTTGGATTTTTTCTACCTGGGGATTATTTATTATTTCTTGCAGGATTATTTTGCGCGCTAAATAAAATTGACGTTAATATATACACGCTTTGTTTGGGCTTGTTTATAGCGGGAGTGTTAGGGAATTTTACAGGGTATTGGTTTGGTTATCGAGCGGGGCCGATGCTGTTTAAGCGAAAAGATAGTTTCATCTTTAAGCGAAAATATGTGGTCATGGCCGAAGAATTTTACCATAAATATGGTGGAACTGCTTTAATTATAGGAAGATTTGTTCCAATAGTTCGTACTTTTGCACCTATCTTTGCAGGTGTTGTAAAATTAGATTTTAAGAAGTTCGTTCTGTATAATGTTGCCGGAGCTGCCATTTGGGTACTTGTATTGACCCTGTCTGGATATTTCCTTGGTATTGAGTTCCCTTGGATTATACATTATGTAGAATATGTTGTCGTTGGTATGATTGTGATCGCATTTTTACCAATTGCAATAACGTTGTTAAAAAAGCGTATAAAAGATAAAAGAAACAAACAAAATATACAGTAAAATAAAAAATGAGTAAACAAAACCCTTGGCACATGGTTTCTCCAGGTGAGAATGTTCCAAATGCCGTAAATGCTATCATTGAGATTACAAACGGATCCAAAGGAAAGTATGAATTAGACAAAGAAACTGGTTTGTTGCTTTTGGACAGAGTAATGAGTTCATCTGTCGTTTATCCTGCCAATTATGGTTTTATCCCACAGACTTATTGCGATGACAAAGACCCTTTGGATATTTTGGTCATTTGTTCATTGGATATTTTACCATTAACATTGGTTGAAGCACAGGTTATTGGTGTGATGAATATGGTTGATGGTGGAGAACAAGATGATAAAATTATTGCGGTAGCTAAAAATGATCCCGTTTTTAATTACATTAAAGATATTGATCAGTTACCTCCGCATACCATGAAGGAGATTGTACAGTTCTTTGAGAGTTATAAAGCACTTGAAAAGAAGCATGTCATTGTTGAGGGTGTAAAAGGACGTGAAGAAGCACAAAGAATCTTGATCGAGGCTATCGATTTGTACAAAAAAGAATTTGTTAACAAATAACCCCAAGCATGGCGCTCGATATATTTTGGACATTGTTTTTAGTATTGGCCAACGGCTTTTTTGTCGCGGCAGAATTTGCTATTGTCAAGGTCCGAGTCTCCCAAATTGAAGTTCAGGCAAAAACAGGTAGCAAAGTTGCTACAATAGCCAAAAGTATAACGGAGCATTTGGATGGTTATTTGGCCGCTACACAATTGGGTATTACACTTTCTTCACTGGCCTTAGGTTGGGTAGGAGAGGCTGTAATGACCCAAATTGTGCAGGGGGTACTAGGTTTTTTCGGAGTTGAATTGACAGGTACAATCGCGACGAATGCAGGTCATGTATTAGCTTTTACGATTATTACCGTGTTACACATTGTATTTGGAGAGCTCGCTCCTAAATCAATTGCGATTCAAAAACCTGTTGCAACAACAATGAAAATTGCGGTTCCACTGCAATTTTTCTACTTTATCTTTAGACCATTTATTTGGATTTTAAATGGTTTCGCTAATTTTCTGTTGAAGATTTTGGGATTTGAAGTTACCAAAGGGGAATCTGCTCACTCTTCTGAAGAGTTGCAATATCTTTTGGATAAAGGTAAAGAGTCTGGTGCTCTGGATATTTCTGAGCACGAGTTGATCAAAAATGTATTTGATTTTAACGAACGTATCGTTAAGAATATTATGGTACCTCGTACCAAAATTGTGGCTGTGGAGGTCACGGCTGATGCCTCTGAGCTGATAGAAACCATGACTGAAGAAGGGTACTCTCGCCTGCCAATTTATGAGGATAATATTGATCAAATCGTTGGTATTGTCCATACGAAAGATATTTTACCCCTCTTAGCTAAGGGAAAAGAGGTTGTCATGAGAAATATTATGCGCAAACCTTATTTCATTCCTGAAACGAAGAAGATCAATGATCTAATGGCTGAGTTTCAGCAAAAACGTCTACAGTTAGCGATTGTATTGGATGAATTTGGTGGGACTGCGGGTATGGTTACTCTTGAAGATATTGTTGAGGAACTTGTTGGTGAGATCCAGGATGAATACGACGAGGAAACTCCAGTTGTCGAACGTATCTCGGAAACGGAATATATGGTCGATGCAGGCGCTAGTATTCATGATGTGAATGAATTTCTACCGATAGAATTACCCGAGAGTCAGGATTACGATACGATGTCGGGTCTGGTGAGCGAAATCTTTGATAAGATACCTGAAGTCGGTGAGCGTAAAGAAGAATATGGTTACGTATTCACTATTATCCGTAAGGCTCAGCAGAACATAGAGTTTGTCAAATTGGAATTGGTCGAATCGGCCGATGATGATACAGAAGAATAAAACAATAACGAAAGCACATGCAGTTATTTTTTACACCGGATTTAAACCCTTCATTAGAAAATTTTATCCTTAGTGAAGAAGAAAGTAAACATGCTATTCGTGTGCTTCGTATGGATACTGGTGATCGTTTACATCTCATAGACGGCCGCGGTGGTTTGTACGAAGCTCAAATTATTGACCCTCATCCCAAACGTACTGTTCTCACGATCTTAAATGTTGAGGAGGAATTTCAGCAGCCAAAATATCATTTACATATTGCTGTTGGTCCAACGAAGAATATTGATCGCATCGAATGGTTTTTGGAGAAGGCGACTGAGGTTGGAATTCAAGAAATAACTCCAGTTATCTGTGAGCATTCTGAGCGAAAAGAGGTGAAATTAGATCGTCTAAATAAGGTGGTTGTTGCTGCGATGAAACAATCGTTGAAAGCCTATCTTCCCAAGCTAAATCCAGCAGTATCGTTTAAACAGTTTTTGAGAGAAATCCCAAAAGAAGGTGTTCAAAAGGCAATTGCACACTGTGTTGACGCTGAAAAGAAGTATTTAAACCAGGTTTTGGAGCCTGCCCAGCATTATATTATCCTCATTGGTCCGGAAGGAGATTTCTCTGAAGAGGAAATTGATTTGGCACTACAGATGGGGTTTCATCCGATTTCGTTGGGAGAAGCGCGTTTAAGAACCGAAACGGCTGCTTTAGCAGCTTGTATGGAAGTTTCCCTGTTGAATAGACAATAGGGAATAAAAGACGACTCTGGCCCAGTAAATGGGCTGTGAGAGATTTGCAAAGCCCATTTAATGGTTTAATAATAGACGCTAGTTTATTTTATTGGTTCTGCGTCTACCATCTGAATTTCAGCATTTCCCTTAAGCGGATCCTTGGTAAAGATCATTTTCCCTTTTAATTTAATCGGGTCTTCGGAAAATTTTATCGCATTACCTTTTAACGTTACTTCAACCATTGGTGGTATCCCGTTGGATCCACAGAATTGGCATTGCATCACAGGTAATACAGACATCATAAAGTTTTTATGATTGCGACCACTGTGAAGAGGAACCATGTAGCCCGGTAATTCAACTATTTTATTTTCAAGGGCTTTAAGTTCTTTGGGATAGAATGGAGTATATACTTTTTTTGCCCCATTATAAGTTACTTTATAAGCCATCTTATCAATCGCTTCCCAAGTTTTGTTCATCATAGGCGTATGGTCTGGAACATCCGGATTACTGCCTATTTGGGCCTGTGATTTTATTGTACAAAATAGTAGAAGTATGAATACTGTCAGTGCTTTTTTCATGTGTTATGCTATTGTTATGTATCGAGAAGCTGTTCGTATGTATTTTTCCGTTATCCTGCTTAAAGGATAAGCTGCTCTTCTTATTGTGATCTTTTGTCGTTGTGTGATCTTAGTTTAAACTTATTTATTTGATAGTGTTCCAGAAATACTTGTCCTGTAGGCCTTGATCGCAGGAATAAGTGCTGCGAAGATACCTATTAAACAAGCAACAAACAAGAAAATCAGTTCTTTCGGATGAAGTGTAAAGGCCTCTATAAAATCGGCGCTTTGACTTGTCTGATTACTGATATAGTAAAGCGCTAGATGTGCCATTATAAGCCCAATTAACCCACCAAGAATCGTAATGGTTAGTCCTTCAAGAAGCACAATGGCAAAGAGTTTTCCTTTGGAGGCTCCAAGCGTACGCATGATTGCAAGGTCGTATTTACGTTGCTTTAATGCGTTATATAGGTTAATAAAGACACTTAAACCTGCAATAAACATAATTACATAAGCGAGTATCGATAAAGAATCTATCCCTACGCCTAATAGCGAGAATAGACGAGTGCTTTCCATGGCGGGAGATGCGG
This sequence comes from Sphingobacterium sp. UBA7038, assembly GCF_002494055.1. Classification (NCBI taxonomy): domain Bacteria; kingdom Pseudomonadati; phylum Bacteroidota; class Sphingobacteriia; order Sphingobacteriales; family Sphingobacteriaceae; genus Sphingobacterium; species Sphingobacterium sp. UBA7038. The sequence goes on along the minus strand of NZ_DLAV01000012.1, from coordinate 9,657 downwards.
CCTGCATGTCTGTTTGCTGATCAATCAATTTTGGCAAAATTCCGATCGCTGCAGGGGATTGATATTTTAGTAGAATGGCGGTTATTTCCAGTCCATTTTGCTTTACCATGTCGGCACCTATTGACTTCACAAACATGCCTTCCTCCGCGTGCTCATGATGGTCTTCCTGCTCCTGATGTCCTTTTTCGTCCATTTCGGTAGGAGAAGATGGATTTTCCGCTATATCTTCACCATGATGGTGGAGATGCGCCCTGACGGTTTCCTCCCGGTCTTCTTGGCGTTCGCGTAATTCTTTCTCTACTGCTGTTTCTTGATGCTCATGTTTATGTGCAATGCCATGTACATCCCAAACACTTTCTAAGTTCGTTAGTATTAAGTTATCGGTAACGTTATTGTTATGTTTTAGAATACCAACAATGGTAAACGGATGTTCGTCATGATGATGTCCATCTTTGCTCAAGCCATGTGAACTATGGATCTGATCGCCAATTTTGAGCTGTTGTTTTTTTGCAACTTGATCACCAATGACTACTTCAAAGTTATTTTGCCAGATACGGCCTTCAGTTATTGCTGTTTCATAAATAGCTAAGAAAGATGAATCTGTTCCGACAATGCGATGGCCTTTGAAATTGTCACCTAAAGATAGGGGCACTGCAAGCTGAACAAGGGGATTTTGGCGTAATGGTTCCAGTTCGTCCAGTGGGATATTGCCGGTTGGATTGTCAATATGATAAATACTTGATAAGATCAATTGAAGGGGGCTTCCCTTGGCTCCAACAACCAAATCAATATTTTTACTGTTATTGTCAAGCTGCTTTTCAAAAGTTTCTCCGGTAATTGAAAGCACGGCAAGGATGGAGATTCCAAATGCCGTTAACAGAATGCTTAGAAAGACCGAGCCAAACTGCCTACTTAAATTTTTCCAAACCAATTGTATCGTGTTCATAACAAATTCTAAAAACTAAGGGTGACGCGTAAATTAAAGTAAAACAATTATTTTAAAAGGTACATTTTGGAGAACTGATCTTTTATTCTCTTGTCGTGTGTTGTTATCAATAAAGTCGATCCTGCAGTGTTAGCTATCGATAATAGTAGTTCTAATACCCTGTAGGTATTATTGTCATCTAGAGCGGCAGTTGGCTCGTCAGCAATAAGTAGAGCTGGTTTATTGATGATGCTACGTGCAATAGCGGCACGTTGTAATTGGCCGCGACTCAATTCGTTTGGGTAGGCATCACTTTTTTGATCTAATTGCAGTTGCGTCAATATGAATTGTATTGCATTAAGGTCTATTCTTTTCCCTGCTAAAGACTGTGCCAACTTGATGTTTTCCAAAAGTGTTAAATTTCTTAGGAGGTGAGCTTCTTGGAATATAAACCCGATATATTGCGCACGGAACTGATCCAATTTGCTGTTTGATAATAAGGATAGGTCTTGGTTATTTATTTTGACAAGACCTGTCTCTGGTCGTGACAAACCTCCTAATATATTAAGCAGTGTTGTTTTCCCAGAACCTGAGTCGCCTAACAACAGCGTATGCTGACCTTTCTCAATGTGAATATCTGGAAATTCAATTGACGAGGAATTGGGATACTGAAATGATAACTGTGTAGTCGATACGATTGGAGTGCTCATGAGGATCAGAAATTGAAAATATATTCAAACTTAGATAAATTGCTTTTTATATGCAATATAATTGCAATTATATTGCATATAAAAAAGCAATTTACTGCGGTGAGTTAACAGTTGGCAATGGAATATGATTGTTCTCTTTTAACTCGCAGTGCCACTTATCTATATAAAGCAGTACATCGCATTTATTGAGGTATAAATTAGGAAAATAATCTTATTGTGTTAATAAATTAAGGGCTTAATAATTTTATTACACTTCTTTAATATGCTATCCCATTAAGGGGAGCAAATATTCGTATAAATAGGATAAAAAGCCATTTTTTGCTGAAAATCGAGAAAAATAGGAGGTAAGTAACATTAAATTAACAACTGATTGATGTAATGGTAATTTGTTGTTAATGTTAATCTAATATTCTGCTAATAGCTTTGCAGAAACAAAAAACAAATAAATTGAAACCACAATTACAACTTAAAGGAATCGCTGCTGCCATGACGCTTGTAGTAGCTGCATCAACAACAGTTTATGCACAAAGTAGTGGGAAGTTAATGGGGACTATTACTAACAGCAAAACTGGTGAAACAATCACTGGAGTAACTGTTCGTATTTTAGGAACATCAAGGGGTGGGAGCTCGGATGTATCCGGGAAGTACAGTATTCCAGCTTTACCGGCAGGTAAATATACTGTAGAATATATTTACATTGGTTACTCGACAAAGCAAGTTACCGAAGTTGAGATTAAAGCGAATGATTTAACCAATTTAGATATCGTTCTTGATAATTCAGAAGGACAGGTGTTAGATCAAGTTGTGGTTACAGGATCTTTTAAGAAAGAATCTATCGGTGCGTTATATTCGCAACAAAAAAATAGTGCATTGATTTCTGATGGTATTTCAAGTGAGCAGATCAGAAGATCGCCAGATAAAAATACATCCGAAGCATTACGTCGTGTCAGTGGTACGACAATTCAAGATAATAAGTTTGTCATCGTTCGCGGTTTGAGTGACCGCTACAATGTTGCTATGATGGATGGCTCGGTATTACCAAGTACAGAAGCCAATCGTCGCGCATTCTCATTTGATATTATTCCAGCGGCTTTAATTGATAAAATTACAATTTCGAAGACTGCAACACCTGATCTTCCTGCGGACTTTGCTGGGGGAGCAGTTCAAATTTCTACAAAAGATATCCCAGATCGAAATTTTATCTCTTTCGGCTTGGGATATGGTTATAATTCTGCATCGACATTTAAAGATTTTTTACAAACTAAAAAGAACGTTCAAAATTATTTAGGTTTTGATGATGGATCAAGTCAATTGGCTAAAAATTTTCCATCTCGGGCAGATGTTGATGGACAGTTATCTCAAAAATGGCAAAGACTAGCACTAAAATCGCTTCCGAATGATTTTGGTATTCAGACAAAAAGTGCGTTGCCTTCACAGACATACCAATTTTCTTTGGGGCGTGTAAAACAATACGAAGATAATAGTCGTTTTGGAGCTTTATTTTCTGTAAACTATCGTAATTCGCAGAATATTCTTCCAAATATTGAACGCAATTGGTTTACCTATGATTACCGTGATCAACAATACAAGTTCTCTACTAATTTAGGTGCTTTAGCGAATTTTGGTTATACATTTGGAAAGAATAAAATAACTTGGAAAAACTTGTACAATCGAACTTATGATAACACATATACGGAACGATTTGGAACAGACGGTAGTTCATCTTCCATTAACAAGTTTTATGCATTTGACTTAATGCAAAAATCCCTGTTTAAATCTACTCTAGATGGTGAGCATGTATTGAGTGATAAAAATGATAAGATTAAATGGACGGCGTCTTGGAGTAATATCGGGAATAATCAACCGAATCAAACCAAAATAAATTATCAAAAGCATGAAGATTATGCGAATGATCCTTCTGTTCCATATCTTGCAAATTTAACTACTGTTGGTAAAGCAAATTCAAGACTGTTTGCGGATCTGAACGAGAATATTTTTTCAGGTGAAGCTAGTTATTCAACACCTTTAAATTTCTTGAGTGCACCAAGTACTTTAAAAGCTGGTCTGGGATCGCAATTTAGGAAACGTAATTTTGATGCAAGGTTTGTAGGGTTTGAATTAAATACTTTGGCTATAACTGGTGATGAACAAACACGTATCCTTCAATTGGCTCCAGATCAGATTTTTTCACCAACGCTGATTGATCAGAACGTTTATAAATTTGGCGAAGTAAAAGGGGATGGTGATATCTATAATGCGAAATCGTTATCGAGCTTTGGTTATTTAATGATGGACCAAAAATTTGCGGATAAGTTTAGGATTGTATACGGTTTAAGAGTTGAAAATTACAATGTAGAGGTAGATGCTTTACGGATATTGTCAGGAAATATTGAGAAAAGCGTTGATGACACTAAGCTGGATTTCTTGCCGTCAGTTAATATGACTTATAGTTTGACTCCTAAAACCAATATCAGAGCGTCATATTATCGTACATTGGCACGACCTGAATTTAGGGAGTTGGCTCCATTCTCGTTCTATGATTTTGAGAATATGGGGATGATTATTGGAAATGAGAAATTAAAAAGAAGCTCCATTAATAATGCGGATTTACGTTTCGAATATTATCCTTCTGCTGGTGAAATTCTATCCGTATCTGCTTTTTATAAAGGTTTTACTGATGCGATTGAACCGTTTCGTTACGATGTGAATTCAACACCAGATATCAGTTATTTCAATACACCTAAAGCAGACCTATATGGCATTGAGGTGGAAGCGCGTAAAAATTTAAGCTTTATTAATGAACAGGAATTCTTGAAAAATACAATCGCTTATTTGAATGTTTCTTTGGTACACTCTAAAGTGAAAAATCCTACTGATTTGGATTATATTGATAAATCGAGACCGATGGTAGGGCAATCTCCTTATGTGATAAATGCGGGATTACAACATTCAGCACTCGATAATAAGTTGAGCGTCAACATCCTTTATAATAGAATAGGTAAGCGCATTACTCAAGCCAGTGGTATTCGCTTTGCAAGTACTTGGGAAGCGCCTCGGAATGTGTTGGATTTTCAAGTTGGTTATAAGGTCTTGAAGGGCAAAGGAGAGGTTAAACTCAATGCAGGAGATATTTTAAATAATGCGATTAATGTCTATTATGATAATAAGCAGTTGAGTATGCCTAATGAAACTAGTTTTAAATATAAACCAGGTTCAAACTATTCATTGTCATTTAATTATACATTTTAGATCATAATATAAAATTAATAGGAATTTAATTTCAAGGTTAAAGTAATTGAATTTATTTGTACAGTATATAAAACTTAAAAAATGAAAAAAAGATTTTTATTCTTATCCTTATCTGCATTGTTACTTGCAGGAGCATGTAAAGAAACGACAATTACGGATAATGGTGGTGGAACAGAAACTCCGACTAATCCAGGAAATGAAAATGTGATCGAAATTTCCGGAGAAATAACAAGTAACACCACTTGGACTTCCGATAAGATTTATGTGTTAAAAGGATTTGTGTATGTATCTAATGGCGCGACGTTAACGATTCAACCTGGTACCATTATCAAAGGGGATAAGGCAACTAAAGGAACATTGACGATCACACGTGGAGCAAAAATCAATGCTGTTGGAACGGTTGATAAACCAATTGTATTTACCTCAGGCTTGACATCAGGAGCTCGTTCTCATGGAGACTGGGGAGGCGTTATTATACTTGGTAAAGCACCTGTTAACCAAGGTAATGATGTTAAAATTGAAGGCGGTTTGACGGCTCCAACAGGTAAAGATGACAAAAACTATATCTATTATGGTGGTACTGATGCAGCTGACAATTCTGGAACTCTAAAATATGTACGCATAGAATTCGGCGGAATTCCTTTCTCACCAGATAATGAAATCAATGGATTGACCTTAGGTGGTGTTGGTAGTGGAACAACATTAGATTATATTCAGGTATATCGCTCTGGAGACGATGCTTTCGAATGGTTTGGTGGTACTGTCAATGCAAAACACTTATTGGCAATAGGTACTTGGGATGATGATTTTGATACGGATTTTGGTTACTCTGGAAATGTCCAATTTGCAGTGGCTCAACGTGCTAATGCAGCGGCTGACGTTTCACAATCCAATGGTTTTGAATCGGATAATAACGGTAGTGGAACTGATCAGACACCAAAGACATCTGCTGTTTTTTCAAATGTATCTATCATAGGCCCGATTTCCAAAGATGGATTTTCACCAAATGCGAATTTCCAACATGGTATCCAACTTCGTCGTAATTCTTCAATCAGTGTAGTAAATTCTGTGATTTCAGGATTCCCTATTGGAATTTATGTTGATGATACAAAAGTGACTACAGCTGAATCAACGTCTAAAAATGTTGTAGATGGAAAAGCCGTATTTACCAATAATTTGTTTTACGGAAATCCAGTAGGGATCAAGACAACTTCAACAACGAGTATAGCAAGTCAAGTAGATGCGCTAATTAAAGCTAATAATACTTTTGAGAATAAAATGTATGCAATCGGCTTGTTTACAGCTCCTTATAATTTTGGAAAAGACTTTTCTAGTACGCCTGCAAATCCAAACTTTACGTTATCAACAGGATCAGCTGCAGCTACGGGAGCAAGCTTTACAAATGCTAAGGTTTCCGGAACTTTCTTCGATAAAGTAGCTTATCGAGGTGCATTTGGAACAGAGGATTGGACAGCAAGTTGGACTCATTTTGATCCGCAGTCATTAAATTATACAACTCCAGGTAGAGTTACACAAAATTAATATCGAAAAACAATAATATGTAGAAAATCCTGCCTTGTGCAGGATTTTTTTTTTCTAAAGAAGACGTAAAAATGATGTTGTTTGAATTTATCGATTCATTATTTTGTTTAATAAAGTGCATTTTTTTAGGCGGTTTGTTTCTTTATTTGTAATATTTTTAGACATAATAGGTTAAAATTAATTTTTAATTGATATTGAGTTAATTTTTGTTTGCTTGTTTTGAAAAAAACAAAAATTATGAAATACTTAAATTTTGAAAAATCATTTTCTAAGAAAATGATTTTAAACTGCCTTCTGTTGGCGCTGTTGTATTCGTGCAAAAAGGCTGATACTAGTTCAGTTGAAATGTTATCAAAAAATGCAGATGTCTTATATCAAACACTTGTATCTTCAGGGGTACGAGCAGATATGATCAAAGATCTAGAAGGTTATTATTTGGTAGAAAATGACTTGCTATTCAAAAAGGGGGAAACAGATATTGAAAAAGTGAAACTATTTTTCGGCAACCCACAAAAGACAAGCAATGCTGATCAGGTAAATTTGAAAGCAAAAAGTACAAATAAGGGACAAACCAGAACACCCGATATTATTGCAAATAAGAATGCTGAGTTAATAGCCTATCAATGTGATTTTGTTGATTATTATTGGACAAGTGCTGTAGAAAAGGCACTTGGCCATTGGGCTAATGTTAGTAATACAAAACTGAATTTCTATCCATTGAAATCAGGGAACACGATGGGGAATCAAATTTTGTTCACATTTGATAATGGTGTCTTGCCCGATTATGTAATTGCTGCTGCGGAATTTCCATCCAATGGCTTATCTGGCTTTAGAGTCAGAATTAACCCTGATTTTAATTCTAATATGTCCGTATCGGACGCCGGAAAAATTTATAATATGGTTCATGAAATAGGTCATTGCTTAGGTTTAAGACATACCAATTGGCAAATAAATGGCGAGCAACAACAAGGGGCCATCCAAATTTCTGGTACTCCATCTTCGGATCCAAATTCGGTTATGAATGGGGGGACAGCGCTAAATCTTTGGAATGGCTTTTCAAACTATGATATTGTGGCAGCACAGACGTTGTATCCTTATAGCTCATTGGATAATTGGATTACTGTACCGGAGCGAAAGATATTTTACAACTATGTGAACAATTATATTGAATATTCTAGTTTCTATATCTCAGAAAATACCGATCCGATAGAAATTAAATGGAATAAAAATTTGGTGAATACTCGATCTATAAATCTTTATCTTTATCAAAATAATCAAATGGTGCGAGTTATTGCTACTAATGTAGCTAATACAGGTGTATATAGCACTTCGATTGCAAATTACTTGCCGTCAAATGATGGTCATTTTTATAACAACATTCAGGTAAAGATCCAAGATTCGGGCAATCAGAATAGTAATGATTATTCGTCATACTTCTCTATTCAAGTAGATTAATTTGAAAAATAGTTAAGCAGAAATAATAGAGATCCTATTACGTGTAGGGTCTCTATTGAATTATGATGTGACTCAAATGTACACAATAGGCAAAAATCAGCCTACTTTATTTTGTTACTTGTTTTATTGTTTTTCAGTTGTAAAAAACTAACTCAAAAAAAGGTTTAGAAATATTTAGTTCGGATCTTGAGCCAAGTCTTATTTGTACTTAGGTTGCGGTTATCAGTATAAAATCACTTTTGATCAGTTTTAAAACAGAGTTGAAATATGCTTCTTGTTTACGGGATTCAAAAGGTTGTACAAGATAAGATTTATAAAACAAGCTCGGCTGTATTCAAAAAAAACTCGATTATTGTCACATGAATTTATTACTTCAAAGACATAAGTAATGACTATGCTTGTTGCCTATAACATGCTGCTTAACAGAGAGCAGATAGCAAAAACATTGACTGGATTTTCGGATACACTCTTTTTATTGTAGCATATATTTTAAATAATTCGTTAAATAGTCAAATAAAATAAATTCTAAATTATGAAACGAACAGTCTATTTAGTTTTAATGGGTATTTTCCTCTTTTTTGGATGTAAAAAATCGAATGATACCAATGATCCTTCAACTTCTGGACTTAAAGTAGAAATAAAAGGAATTTCTGGCTGGGGCGAATTTGTAAATATCAGTGTCGATCAAAATAAGACAGAGGTAAAGTATCCGGCTGGAACTACTGGCAATCCTCAAACTGTAAAAGATAAAAGCTACAAAACAAGTGAAGACATTTTTAGAAAGTTATCGTCATATGTCGAAACGTATGATTTAATGAACGCCAAAATTGACGAATGTGCACGTTGTGTAGATGGAGCAGACTATGTGATTACAATAAGTTCCGGAGGTAAAAAAAATACGGTAACAATTGCAGGCCAGCGTACAGATGGTAAATATGCAGATGTACTTGACTTTATAAGTAAACTTTAGAACATATAAAGTTACTCGACGGTATATTTTTCCTCCATAAACTTTGATTCTACTGAAATTCTAGGATAGCGATTTAAAATTTTCTAACTATCCATTAGAATACCAACAGTAAACTTGTTCGTATTCTAATTAATTCGGTGGAGCCTAAGAAAAAGGCTGCCTTATCTAGGCTCGTAATAATAAACAATCTGATAAGACTGATTTTGAAGCTCTTCGTACAATTGATATATATCTGGTGTTTTTGCTTGAGGAGTGGGCTTGCATACTTGCTAGCATTTCCCGTTGCATAAAATAGCGTCACAGCATGTTCAAGCTGGACAGCCATGGCTACATGTGTGAGATAAACTAAGTTGATCATAGGCAAATTATAAATTCTCTTCATCAGATAAAAAGGTCGAACTGTCATTTTAGTCAAGTTTTTTTTTTTGAGTAAGAGTATTTGTTGTTTTATAATTTTCTTATTGGTGTGTTTTCGATGTATGTGTTTGTTTTATCACATGTGTCCTAAATAAATTTTAGGAGTCGTTTTCTGTGTTACAACCATTGATTTTTTGCTCATTTGAATTTTGACCCCTACTTTTCATTCCGTGAAGATGTTCAGCTGTCCATTTTTTCCTTTGACCGGAGGCCTGACAAATGGATCATCTATCCATTTCCAGATGTTTATTTTCACGAAGATATTCATTCTGATGAATGCCACAAGATTGGAAAGATTCCAATCATATTTGGCCTTCTTTTGGAGGTACTTTAACAGTAATATGCCGATCAGTGAAGTCCAGATCTGTATCATCACTGCATTTTCAGAA